>CAZJUK010000044.1:0-14421 GCA_964549145.1 uncultured Methylophilaceae bacterium | reverse complement strand
AAAAAAGCGCAGAGTTTATCTGAGCTTAATTTGATTGGTGGCCCGAACTGGAATTGAGCCAGTGACACGCAGATTTTCGATACAAGTCAGTATTTTCTTGATGTTGCCGTAAGTTAAATATTTTTAACAAGATGTTTGTTAAAAATTTATCTGTAATAAAATTCATGAATATGTATGTTGAACTAAATTAAAAGGTCTCCAAATTACTAAAACTCTTTTTATAAGCGATTATGATTACGACTTAATTCTTCGGAAACGAAACCTATTGTTATATATATCTGGAATATAAGTTGATAATATTAACAAGCCAGCCAGTAACAAGAAAATCCAGCGCACTGAGTAGTCAGTAACAAATTCAGCGGCTGGTGATTGAGATTGTATGTAATTATAAAATGCAGAATTATCCTGTGCTTCAATATATTGGCCTTTAATCTCCAGCGCCATCTCTTTTAAATGCTCAGTATCCTGCTTTGATAAAAAGCGATCAAACTCAGCATAGGCCACTGGTGGATCTGGATCATCTTTACTAGCATCGTTATACATAACTCCGCCTCCAGCACTTTCTGCTGCTGCATCTGTACCCCAATAACCGACAAATTTATTTTGCGCATTAAAACGTTTGATTGGAGAGGGCTCATGCCCACCAACGCCAACAAAAATAACACTTTTACCAATCCGCACATCACTGATATCTAGCTTGTTAATACCATTGGCCTTCGGTGCCTCATCGCCATCGGTAAAAAACAACATTTGCGCCGGCACATTAAGATAAGCAAAGGTAGCTTCCGCAGCTTTGACGCCAAAGGTCATGCGACTATTGCCACTCCACGCCATCCGCCACTCTAAATGCTCAATTGTATCGATAATAATATCGAAGTTTTTGCACACTTCTAATGGCATAAACAGTAACGCAACATTCTCCGCTGCAAAAATTCCGACACTAACATAAGTGCCACAAGCCGAGCTTTTTACCACGTTTTTCATCATATGTTGTGTATAGACTAAACGACTGACGGCTTTGCCACTCAATTTCATGTCTTCCGCATTCATGCTTTGGGAAACATCTGCCACAAGCAAATAGTTATGTACATTTTGCTTGAGCTGAATATCTGGCTTAAACAACGCGAGCATTAAACATAAGCCAGCTAATACAAATAGCACGGTTTCATAGTTGGCTTTTAAGATTGTGGCCACTTTGTTCATGGTAACCCCTGTGGTAAGTTACTAATAACCATGCTGGACTGTTCCTTGGCAATCAATTTCATTTTTCCAGGCATGATAGAAAGCAATACACTTAGATTAAACTTCGCTTTTTCTAAGCGAGGGTTAATTTTTAAAGCTTGTTTATAAGCACGCTTTGCCTGCGTAAATGCATACATCGCTTCTTCATGCATGGTGCCATCTGAGTTAACAGAGCGTTGCAAGCCGGTTCTAAAAAAGCTATTAGCAAGATTAAATTGTACATTTGACCGCATGGTTTTATTCATTTCAAAAGGGTTATCATCCTTTTGCTTAGGCGCCTCTAACATTTGTCCATACGCTTGAATGGCATGTTTATAGTTTTTCGCTTTCGCTTGTTCATAGCCATAAGAGAATTTTTGCTGTAATAAATAGCCATCGTCTTTTAATACTTTTCCTTTCATGAGTGCATCATTGACGGTACTTAGTTGATGATATTGATTAGCCTCATATGCCGCAAAAGCTAAACTAAGCGCCAGCGCCGTGCCAACCAATGCATTTTTATATCTGATTCGTTTATTCATTCGTTGACCCTCAAGTTTTTAATAACTAAAATTAATAGAACTAATAGAAATGCAAGGATGATAAATATGCGTGAATAGTCATACCCAGCAATAGTTTCTGTATAGGTTATTTTATTTTTCTCACGCGCATCAATATCTTCAATAGCTGACTGCAATGTTTCAGGATTATCTGCCTCATACGCGTTGTATTTAAGTCCTAAGCTTCCAAAATATTTATGCAGCTGAATAGAGTTAGGCGTTCTGCCTTCACCATACTCATTTTTAGAAAAAATGCTCACATCACCTGGTTCACGTAACACAATCCAGTAAATACCTAACTTGCGTTCTTTTAGTTTTTTACTAAGCAAGAACTTCACCCTAGGGCTTAATTTGCCTGCGCCATCGGAGAGTAAAATAATTGCTCGGGAACCTGAGTTTTGAATCTCATCAAAAAATCCTGTTGCAGCAGTTAAGCCTGAACCAATATTAGTTTGATTCAGCGATGGGCTTGTCGCCGCATCTATTGCCGCATGAATCGCTTCACGGTTTTTGGTGATTTTTACACCGTATAAGGCTGAGTTGGTGAACCCCACCACGCCCATCATGTCATCTGGCCGGCTATCAATAAAAGATGTGATCAAGCGACGTGCCGCCGCCGATTTAATTTCAGCCGCATGCCCGATTGAGTCTCCAGCAAAAGGATGATCCATACTCACGCTACGGTCCATCACCATTACTGTTTGAGCACCCTTTCCTTGGCGTGGCACTTCTTCGTCTGAGCCGCGTGGCGAAGTCATCGCAACCACCACACAGGTCAACGTGAGTGCAGTAATGGCTTTGATAGCCAGGTTTAAGCGATCAGAAAACTGATCTTCTGGAATCATCTCTAGCCAAGAATACGTTTGGCCTTGATGTCCTTTTAACCAAAATGGCAATAGTGCAATTGGCAATAACAAACTTGCCCATGGGTTCAAAAACTCCATTACACACCTCGCTCACAATCACGCAACGCTTTACTCAGTTGCACTAAATTTTGAATGATTTGTGCACTATCGCGCGGTTTAGTGGCATATAACGATTTATTCGAATAATCAAAAAATTCATTTATTTCTATTTTCATTTTTGCAAAACTAGGTCTTATAGCTACAAAGTGCTCAATATCTCGCGCAAAAATGTTAGCGCCATAATGACTATTAAATGCTTGATGAATAAAGACCAAAGCCTGCTTTTCTTCTTTTTGCTTTTTGGGTTGTACGCTTTTAGATAGTTTTTTCAATTGTCGATGTGCTCTCGCAAATGGGCCTCCCATGAATGGCAACCAACGTCCGTCTGCATTCATATACAGCAAGCCTAGCAACGAAAGAGCCGCTAATGTTAATAATGCAATGAATCTGTTTTTATGCACATCTGCATCGAGTAGTGGTGGCTTAACATCAGCTTGTAATAGTTGCGCAGCATTATCGTTAGTTCCAACCACCAATGGCGCAAACCAAAATGACCAACTAGGCACAGCGACAACCGACGGTGCTTCACCACCACTAAGCGCAATATCTAGTTTAGGTAACTGCATAGCGCTAGGGACACCTGGATTGACGAATACTTGGTACACTAAATCAATCTGATAACGTTTCGTTTCGTCTTTCACGACTTCTTCTAACGTCACCTTGACTAATTCAAGGCCTTCAAATTGGCTGCTTTTCTTAGGTAAAATTTTCTTCGTCAATGTATAAGGCACTGGTGCTGAAAAGCTGATGTGGCGAATAAGTTGATCACCGACTTTCACGCCATAATTTGCAACTGGATTACTAATCGTAATATTCTTAACAACGGGTTTGCTCTTATTTGCTGTCGTTACATTGCTATCAGCAGCTTGTACGACGTTTGCTGAAGCACCTAATATGAATGCCACACATAAATAACTGGCGTAAACTGTCGTTCTTATGGTTTGTTTTTTCATAGTGTTTCTCATGATGTCTGGTTATGTCATGTATTGTTCAAAGTAATGCGTAAACACTTCTGCGTTGTAATCACCATCCACAAACAATGCAGGGCTTTCATACTTTAAAAACAAAACGTCTAAGTCTTTCTTACGTTGTTCAAACTGTGCGACAAACTTTTCTTTCAATTCTTTTCTAAAGAAAATTGTCCGATTTAAGCCAGTTTCTGGGTCAATCATAGTGCTGAAGCCAAGCTTAGGTAGTGTCTTATATTCTTGGTCATCCCACAAAGCGACTGGGATCACTTGATGTGCTGACATCGCCGCCATGGCTTTTTCAATAACGGGCAGTGGCATATGGAAATCTGAAATCCAAAAAATTAAACTTCGGTCTTGAGAAAGAAAATTCGGTGCCTCTGAGATACCTTCTGTCCCCACCCGCATCGTTTCATAGTGTTGCAAATACTCAATGATCAATTTAGATTGATGCAAATCTCGCCCCAGCGGCAACGTGTAATCCTCAAGTACTTCGTCGTTATAACCAATAAAAGAAAATAAATCTCCTGCTTTATAAGCGGCATTAGCCACGGCTGTTGCAATTTCCATGGCTTTATCCAACTTACGTGCTTTACCCTTAAATTGCATTGAGCTTGATAAATCACTCAACACATAAATAGGCGTTGTACTTTCTTGGTTAAACTGGCGTACTTGTATTTGCTCAAATGGGTCGCGAATCGTTTCTCGAATATCCATCCGCCTTGCATCAGGATAGTCGACTAAATTCACATTACCGCGATACTCAAAACCCAAACCGCGCTGTGTGCCTCGATGACTCCCTAGTTGAATACTGGCCGATTTCCAAGGTACAACGTATTGAAATGGTTTTGCATAGTTTTCCATGATTAAACCTTAGGCATTAAGCTGCTTCGCTCAGTTTATCTGTTGCTGGTGGGGTCGACCCTGAGAATGAAGTGCTAGGCACAGCAACAGTACTCATAATATTAGATGTCAATTCACGGGCTAGTGCGGTACGACGATTTTCATACATCGCGTTAAAAACTAAACGATGAGAAATTACTTCATGGAAGACCGCATGAATATCTTCTGGATACATACTGTCCCGCTCATTCAACCAAGCATTTACTCGTGCTGCTTTGAGCAACATCCCCATACCACGTGGACTAGCGCCGGTTTGCACGACGCGTTTCACGTCAGCACTTTCCATCGTCACCCCAAATTTTGCTGGATCTTGTGTTGCTTCCCATAAGTCAATCGCATACTCTTCTAAAACATCACTCGATTGAATATGGTTTTGCAACATGTTCGAAAAGCTATTGAGTTGATCAAATTTAAGAATGTCATTGTCCACCTGATGCGTCAGTTTTTCTGCATCTTGGAATTTAGTATTGAACACCAATGATTTACGCAATGCACGATCTTGAGGAATTTCAATTGGAATTTCCATCATAAAACGATCCCGCGCGGCAGATGGAATTTCAAACGTTTCATTTTTCTCCACTTGGTTACGATCAGCAAAGACGATCATGTGTGGCATACGATATTCTTTTTGGAACGCATTAAGATGACGCTCTGCCATGACACGCAACATCAAAGCATGCACTTGTGGTCTTGCACGGTTAATTTCATTAAAGAAAAAAACCGATAAGTTTTCACCTTCACGTAATAATGGACCTTCATCAATTTTCGGACGGCCATCTGTACCAAGGTAGGTATGATAAATTAAATCATTAGGCATTAAATCGACAGTGCCTTCAACACGCTCATAGGCGCCGCCAATACCGCGAGCAATAGCTTGTAATAAAGTTGTTTTTCCTACACCTACACCACCATCAAGCAACACGTGCCCGCGTGCAAAAATAGCCGTGTTCATCAGTCGAATGGCTTTATCTTGACCAACAATGACACTTTTTACTTGGTCTTCAAGTTTAACCGCATGGTCTCGCCAATCGGTGAGTTGCGCATCTATAGTGGTTGACATAAAACTCCTTTGTTTTCGCTATCAGTTATATAAAAATAAAGCTGGGTTTTACACAGAAGCAACATGACTTATCAATATTATTTAAATCAGGACGATTCCCACCCACGACTATCTGTTACAAAATGTAACAAACAGTGTTTAGATTACAAACATCCAGATTTCAGGACTTAGGTGGTCCAGTACTTTGCACCTATATACACTTATCAAGTAATCCAGTAGGATTACTTCAATAGTAGTAATGGATCCACCAGAAATAAAATAAAAAGAGTCAGCAGGTAATCCAACCACTTAATATTGAGGTGTAATAATGCTACGTGCATGGGATTTAAATCTAAACATTACCAAATCATCGGGCATGGCTATTTACTTACAAATATCGCAACAGATTATTGATGAAATTCAACGTGGACGCCTACGCCCCTCAACCGCAATGCCCGGTACACGAGAGCTGGCAGGGCAACTTCAAGTCAATAGGAAAACTGTTGTATTAGCATATGATGAGCTGATTGCGCAAGGCTGGCTAGAAACAGAACCACGCCGTGGTACGTTTGTATCTGCTAACTTGCCGGTTTTTTCCACATCCCAACAAGCAGAAAAAAACGTTGCATTACTAGCTTCAGAAACCGAAGAACGATTAAGTAATTACTCTGACACGCTAGCTGCGGCAAATGCCAAAGATACGATTGATTTTAATGATGGCATTCCAGACACACGATTAATCCCTGTGGAAAAATTATCAAAAGCGTTTCGTCACGCACTCATCACGCCGCTCCGCAGCAATAATTTAGGTTATGGTGACCCGAGAGGCATTGCTAGTTTACGGACTGCCCTCACCAATATGTTAAATATGGAAAGAGGGCTTAACGTTGATGAAGACAATATCTGCATAGCACGCGGTAGCCAAATGGGTATTTTTCTAGCTGCACGAATTTTAACCAGACCCGACGATGTTGTCGTAGTAGAAAACTTAAGCTACCCACCAGCACGTGAAGCATTTAGATCTAGTGGGGCCAATATTTTAACGGTCGGTGTTGATGATGATGGCATAAATGTAATAGCCCTTGAAGCGCTCTGTAAAAAACACCCCATTCGTGCTATCTACGTCACACCACACCACCAATTCCCCACAACGGTAATGATGACAGCAGAACGTAGATTCAAGCTACTTCTGTTGGCCAAAAAATATGATTTTTTTATTATTGAGGATGATTATGATCATGAGTTTCACTTTGAGCATCATCCTGTCATGCCGCTAGCCAGCCATGACCATGATGGTAGAGTGATTTATGTCGGTTCTTTATCAAAAGTGTTAGCACCCGGTTTGAGAGTCGGTTACTTAATTGCCTCTAAAGCGATTATTGACCGTTGCGCATCTGAAGTCATGTTGATTGATCGTCAAGGTAATTCGATAACAGAATTAGCGGTTGCAGACCTGATGAGATCAGGTGAAATAAAGCGCCATATTCGCAAAACAATCAAAATTTATAACGAACGTAGGAACTTAACAATAAGTTTGCTTACCAATGAGCTCAGTCATGTATCTTCTTTTACCTCACCCAATGGCGGCCTGGCCATTTGGTTGAAAATAAACGATGATATTCAACTAAACACTATAGTCGAAAATGCATTAAAAGAAAAAGTACGCATTCTGCCAGCATCATTATTTACCGATTCAGAAGAAAATATTAATGCAATCAGACTAGGCTTCGCAAGTTTAAGTCCAAAAGAGTTGGGTTTAGGAATTAAAAGACTTAAAAACACTTTCAACTAAAAATTTAATTAATATGTATAGGCACTTAAAGATGTTTATAGCTAATAAAATTGATACAGGTGCCACTATTGAGCCATGATACAGCGTGAAAAACCCCTGCATCTCTGTAAGGCTTATCTAGATTGGTGGCCCGAACTGGAATTGAACCAGTGACACGCGGATTTTCAAGTTTATGAATCATTAACTTGCTTTGTTAGAAGGTCTATAAGTTGATTATACTTACTGGAAATAGATACAAAGACTTTCTGGTATGGGTTTGATTGAGGTTTTGTCTTAAAGCCTCAGCTTGCTAAGTAAACAAGCCCACTATCTCCTAGGTAAGGTTTCTCATGTGAATGTATTCTAGTTAGTATTTTTAAGGGTATGCTGTTCTTGAAAGCTTTACAGGTAAGGGTGCTAATTAAGATGACAACAAATAGGTTGGCCGTATGGCACGCTTAGTAGCATTGCTGCTAGCCTACTTTTTCTTAGCCCTTGCTATTGTAGGTGTATTTCTTCCTCTATTGCCAACTGTTCCTTTTCTACTTTTAGCAGCATGGTTTGCGCCAAGAGGTTCTGAACAATTACATAAGTGGTTATATACCCACCCATACTTCGGTAAGACGCTGACTGATTGGGAAACCCAAGGAGCGGTCTCTCGAAGAAGTAAAATAATTTCAGTTTTCATGCTAATTGCCAGCTTGTTTTTAATTTTTTATCGTTTAAATAATACTTGGCTGCTTGTCAGTATTGCAGTTGTATTTATTGTAATAGTTGCCTACTTAATTAGTAGGCCTGAGCCTGATTAAATATTTGTAAAAAGCATATGTTGAACCATATAAAAAAGCCCAGAATTTATCTGAGCTTAATTTGATTGGTGGCCCGAACTGGAATTGAACTAGTGACACGCGGATTTTCAATACAACTAAACATGCAACCTAAGAGTGTTGTAAGCGTAAAAATTAATTTCAATAAATAGGCAGTTATTTTTTACAGCCGAACCTGTATACCGAACCGTAGTTTGGATATTGCAACTTATGAGGTTGGGTAACTACAAGAAAACAAACAAGTTTCAATCTCTAAAATATGCCGAACTGTCCGATCCTTAGTTGAGTCAAGAAATGTCACTCTGAACAACACATCAAAGATAAAGCGCGATAATATCAACACGTCTGCTGGTGATGATGCCAGGCTGGCTCTTAAGCAACCAACGATATAGGTCGAATAGCCATAATAATTAGTAAATAAATATGGTTAAATTTAACTATATATATCAAGCATTAAAAAACGCTAGCAACAAACAATAATGGCATAACCGAAGTTGCATTTAAAATTTACTGAGGCTTCTTTTTCATACCTTGAATATCTATATTTTCCAACAACATAGCATGTTTAGCAGAACAGGTTTTAGTATTAAGCTCAAAAGCAATTAATAGTGAGCAAAACAAATCATCATGTGTCAGAGGATGATCTTTGTAAGGCTTAACTTGGCTTAACTTATAATCAAAATTATGACCTAACCATAATACAGCTGGCACATGTGTTTGTGCTTCTGGTGCTATCTTGTAGGGTGCCGCATGTAAATAAACACCATCCTCACCTAAAGATTCACCATGATCTGCAACATACAACATTGCAGTTGCATACTCTCCATCATATTTTTTTAAATAGTTAATCACTTCTGATAAGAAATAATCAGTATATAAAATTGCATTGTCATAACTATTATCAACTTCCTCCTTACTACAATTTCTTAATTCTCCTGTCATACAGGTCGGCTGAAAGCGTGCGAATTCTTTTGGATACCGTCGATAGTATTCAGGCCCATGATTTCCCATTTGGTGTAACACAATCATAATATCCTTGTCTTTTCTAGCAGCAATATACTCACCCAACCCTTTTAACATACCAATATCACGACACTCCCCTTCACAAACTGGGTTCAAGGTAGGGCTTTTAAAATCTTCGTATGCCACACGCGTGGCTACTCCTTTTGAGTCTGAGTTATTGTCTCTCCAAAGCACCTCAATACCATTTTTTGCTAATACATCTAATAAATTTTCTTGGTTTAAACCTTTAACTTTGTCGTAATCTTTTCTGGTTAACATAGAGAACATGCATGGCACAGACACTGATGTAGACGTGCCACAAGAAGCAACATTTGTGAAACTAACTACATTCTCTTTTGCCAGTAAGTGGTTTGTATCTTTATGGTAACCGTTCAGTGAAAAGCGGTCGAAACGTGCAGTTTCGCCAACCACCATAATGATCAATTCTTTTCTAGAAACAGGCCCTAAAAACACAGCATCCTCTGCAGTAGTATTTAATACTTTTTGTTTGGTTGAGTTTATCTGTAAGGAAATATATTTAATTATGGAATAGACAGGATAGGTTGGGTTAGCATAAAAGCGAGTTATTTTATGCTCGCGAATAAATGAGCGATATACATCAGTAAATGGTATTACTACCAATACTAATGCAATAACTAGCAACAATAACCATTTAAGCCTGCCTTTAATCTCAGCTTTGAAGTCATTGACTTTCGGCCAATATTCAATCACTAACCATGCTGGCAACAGACCCAACAACGTTACTCTAAATAGCATGCCTAAATTAAATAAGCCTGCCATTTCTCTGGTATCTGTATTGACGATATTATCTATCATTACTACATCCATCAGCACACCAAAATTATCCATATAATAAGCTGCTTGCGCAGCCAATATAAGCAATAAAGCTACTAACCAGCGTCCTTTTCTACCGTAACTTACTATTAAAAAAAATAAGGCCGTGAGAATGCTAAAAAATATTGTTATCGAAAGCAAAAATGGCATATTGGCTAACGTCACTGGGTAAATTTGAACAACATGACTAAATAAAGAGGTATTTGCCATCAGCATCACAAACAAGGTCACCAGAAAGATTGCGCGTGATTGCGTATTAATGTGTTTAATAATCCAAGTATTAAGCAAAGTTAAAACTCCAAACTTAAGTGAATGTTTTTTAGTAAATTTTTCAGGAAATTAAGTAATCCATCTGCTTGTTTATTTTTAATCATTATATTTTTACTTATTTGCAATCGTATTAAATTTGTATAACTTAACAATAGTTACAGCAATGGTTATGCCATTAAGGTGCTGATCTAATAATTTTTTAACTAATTGATTTGGTTGTGTATTTTTTTAAAAAAAGAGATCCCCTCCCCCATTCATTAAAAAGCCTGCACTCTTTGCATGATAATGATCAAGTTCAATTTTGGTTCCATGCATTAGTTGCAGGCTTATCGTTCTCTGACATTTATTAATTTTTATTTGTCCAAATTTCAGGAAAATACTTGGTAGCAATATAAGCTTCAATAAAGTTGAGGTTAGCAACCCGCTAACTACAACAATTGCCAGTGGGTATTTAACTTCATACCCAGAGATTGGGCTTTTTAGTATGGTGGAAAGTCAAGCTAATGAAGTAGCAAGCGCTGTCATTAAAATAGGAATTAGACGTTCTGAAGAGCCACGTTTGGCCAAGTCGATACCATGGTACGATCAGGCAATAAAAAAGCCCTACATCTCTATAAGGCTTTTCATGCATGGCTATATTCAGACCCATTGGTAAGTAAGTAAATTTATTTGAAATTAAAAATTGGCATAGCTGTTGCGTTCAATTTACAATCCGAATGCAGTTAACTAGAAGTCAATGTGGCACTTACGCTAACGGATTCGATTCCTGTAAACAAGCATTCTAGTGGGGTATATAAGTACACCCTTAATTTAAATAGTAGGTATTAGAAAAAGAAGTAGGTGGTTAAAAATGGAAATATTAAATCGTTCTGTACTGATGAAAGCGCACGGGGCATTGGCAGCCTTTATTTTACCAGTGGCAATTATGTTTTTTGTGACGGGCGCTTTTTATACATGGGGAATTAAGGGTAGTTACGAAACAACAGTTCACGAGTTGAAACTTAAAAAACATATTCAAGAAGATGTTTCTATACTCACTACATTGGTAACAAAAGAATTAAAAAAGAAAAATATTGACATACCATCAGGTCAAGCCAAAATCAAAAGAATAGGCAACGCTTTCATGCTTGAGTGGACTGGTTCAAATAGAGACGTTATTTTAGAGCCAACAGCAAATCCACTAATTGCAAAATTGAAAATAAAGGATACTAGTTGGTACAGACAGTTTGTACAATTACATAAAGCAAAGGGAGGAGTGTTATTTAAAGTATATGCCGCAGTACTTGCATCTGCACTTCTTTTAATACTTATTACCGGCTTTATTATGGCCTGGAAAACACCTAAATTACGTAAACTTACATTGTTTTCAGCATCATTAGGGGTAGTTGCGTTTTTTGGATTGATAGTATCTAGTTAAGCTTGATAGTTAAATATCTAACTAATGACAATTTAACCAGTAAAAATCTACGTTACGTCTATATCGAACACTTCTTTTAGACATGAAAAAGCCCTACATCTCTGTAAGGCTTATCTAGATTGGTGGCCCGAACTGGAATTGAACCAGTGACACGCGGGTTATGATTCTGGTTGTTGTGGGCTCGAGCTCATCAGACACTCCAATATGATAAAGTTTGCTTATCTTTCTCCCATCCCCAGAATATATTCCATCTCAGGCAATGCTCTCTGTACACATGCTATGCCTTCGATAATAGACTCCTTTGCACGATAAAATTCCAACAATCCAATATGTGACAACCTTGGTGAAAGCAAGATATCTGGGGGATCTCCAGCCATGCGGCTTCTGGTTATTCTATCTTGTGTGATATTTATTGAGCCTGCAATTGCTTCAAATAAGCTTGGTGGTTGATCTTCGCTATTGTTTGATGGGAATACTGATTCTGTGTACTCGGTCACAAAGTTAGATATTTTAGTTACAAAACCTGAGTTTTCAACATTTTTTGTTTGTGTTTTTATTTGAAGGTGCTTACCTGTTATATCATTATTTAAGTTGACGGCTATAACGACATCTGCACCGAATGCACGGCATACTGAAACAGGTACAGGGTTAACTAAACCACCATCTACCAACCATTTGTTATTATTTTTGATTGCAGGAAAGAGTCCTGGTAATGCTATGGATGACCAAACTGCTTCAAGCATCTTTCCTTTTGATATCCAAATTTCTTTGCCGGTTTCTAATTCAGTTGCTGTTGCAGCGTAAATATTTTTCTGATTTTCTATTAATATGTTTTCATCTGCAACATGTTGATTCAAAAAATAGTGGAACCTTTCTTTATTTACAAAGCCATTCAAGTGTAAATTGACTTCAAAAAATTTTGCTGTTTCTATTCTGTCTAGTGATCTTACCCATGATTCTAGTTTTTCAAGATTATTAGCTGTGTAAGATGCGCCAACTAATGCACCAATTGAAGTTCCACATACAATGTCAGGTACAACTTTTTGTTTAAGTAGCTCGTTAATAATACCTATATGAGCCCAGCCTCTAGCTGAGCCACCACCAAGAGCTAACCCAATTTTTATTTTGCTTTGATTCATTAAATACTCACCTTATGCCCAACTGAAGTACATTTTTAAAAACAATCATAAAACAAAAAACAAATTTAAGTATGCTTCCATAGCAAATATCTGAGTCTTAGCTGAAGTACGGAAAATCTTTGTGTGCTAATCTCTATCTTGATATGTCAACATGTTTAACCAATACTTTAGAGCATTATGTTTAAAAGAAAATCTCAATTAAAACGAGTTTTATCATTGAGTTCGATAGTGTTTTATGGCTTAGGCACAATTATTGGTGCTGGAATTTATGTATTAATTGGTGAAATCGTTTCTAAAGCTGGTGCTTGGGCACCAATGTCATTCATCATTGCTGCAGTAATTGCTAGTTTTACTGGCTTGTCATATGCTGAATTAGTTGGGCGTTATCCTCGCAGTGCAGGAGAAGCAGTTTATGTTGGTGAGGCGTTCAGGCAGCCTTGGTTAACGCAATTAGTAGGGTGGGCAGTTGTGTTAACTGGAGTTGTTTCTGCTGCAACTTTATTGAAAGGTTTTGCTGGGTATTTCGTTAGTTTGTTTGGCGGAATTGATAGTGTTGTTATTAGTGTAGTGCTTTCTTTGATATGTTTGCTGGCGTGTGTTGGTGTTAAGCAATCAGTAGGCGTTGCAGTTTTTATCACAATTTTAGAGTTAATAGGGTTGTTGTTGGTAGTTTTAGCCTCGTCTGAGGCAATGATATTAGAGGTAAACTGGAACCGCTGGTATGACGCCTTACCTAACCCATCTTGGGTGAACATTTCTGCGGCGGCATTTCTAGCATTTTATGCATTTATAGGTTTTGAGGATATGGTGAATATGGCTGAAGAAGTTAAAGATGCTTCGAAAAACTTACCTAAAGCAATTATTATTACTATAGTTTTGTCTTCACTTATTTATATGCTGATAGCTATCGTAGCAGTAGTTGCATTGCCAAATCAAGAGCTAGCAGCCAGCACAGCGCCATTAACAAAGATTGCCTCTCAATCAACATGGTTTCCATCATGGTTGATTAGTGTGATTGGTTTGGTGGCCATATTAAACGGCGTTATCGTGCAGTTATTAATGGCACCCCGTGTTGTATACGGTATTACTCAGTTTTCACCAACCTTAAATTTTTTAGGGGTCATCAATAAAAGAACTAAAACACCTATTGTGGCAACAATTTCCATTAGTTTATTTATACTAATATTTTCTTTGTTATTACCATTGGCGCAATTGGCGCAACTCACTAGTGGAGTGATACTGTGCCTGTTTGTATTGGTTAATGCTGCCTTAATAGTTTTTAAAACGCGCGAGCAATACATTGGTTTCCAAGTTTATATCTGCATACCAGTTTTGGGTGTTATCACATCTTTGTTATTGCTTGTTGCTCAATTTGTTTATTAGCCATAAATTTCTATTTTTTCTTCTTGTGTGTGCAATTGCTGGAAATTAAAAAAGCCCTACATCTCTGCAAGGCTTCTAAATACTGAAAATCAAATAGATAA
>CAZJUK010000043.1:0-14468 GCA_964549145.1 uncultured Methylophilaceae bacterium | reverse complement strand
GAAGACCACTACCGCCACCTGATCGTTCAGTATTCAGCATACCTTTAATGTATTTATTGAGTGAGCCTGATAAATACAATCGCGCGCTGTTTAGTTGAAAATCATTTGAACGGTCATCGCCATTGGCTGCACCATCTTCACCAGAGAGGTAACTTGTAATAAAACCAAAGCCTGCTGTAATAGACTTATCTTCACCAAAAGAAATTGTTGCGCCTGCATTAGCTGACAATGCTGGAAAAGCAGTGGCAATCGCAAGAGACATCATCATGACGTTTTTGTTAAGCTTAAAGCTCATTTTGTTACTCCTTAAAATTAAAAAAATCTTTTCAAATTAATTCGTCCCGCATTACAAACGAGGTATTACAAGGTCAAATTTGTTAAAGATGAGAATAACGATAAGTCTAAAAAGCTCATATACGTCAAATTACGTAGTGTATGTTTTTAGCAAATAATTAGTTTCTATGCTATTTTTAGTTAAAGAAAAAACGATAGAAGATAACTTTAGGAATCCCATGAAAAACATAATAAGTATTGGTTTTTTAATCATATTACTCACAGGTTGCGGTGCAGAATTAGCTTACAAACAAGGCGCAAACGCAAGGGATTTGCAAGCGGGAAAAGCGGCATGCCTTAAAGCAGGTGACGAAACAACTTTAAATAAGTGCTTAGAAAGTAATGGCTGGGCGGTTCAGCAATTAGACAATCCCGGCATGTCCAATAATGAATTATTTGCTACCGCTAGCGTAACTGAAGACAACCGAATGACTGCTAATGCAGATAAAGAACCTAAGACAAAAGAAACAGAGATAAAATCTAATTCCGTTGAAACAACGAGCAGTCTTAAAATGACAAAAAGCGTTGAAACTATAAGCAGTACCGGGGCTTTAATTAGCGCTGAAACGGCTAGCAGTGTTGGAAGTAAAAACAATGTAGAAATACAAAATACCGTTAAAAGCGAGCAAAAGAATCTATCATCTGTTCAAGATGATTCATCAAAAGACATTAAAAAAGAAGTGATGTCTGAAGCTAAACCAACACGTAATTTACTAGATACCTATGTGATTAAATCTTGGTGGAAAATGGGTGGTGGTTTAACATTACTCGATAAGAATATGAAAGAGTGTGGCGACAAGTTGGGCGCAGCACATCAACCGAATAAAAAGACGTTTACTTTTACTCGAGGGTTTGCAATTTGCATGCGTGAAAAAGGCTGGCGCGGACTGGTAGAAAAATAGCTTATCTAATTAGGTGATAACAAGCGCTAAAATAATATGTTGATAAGCAACAAAAAAGCCCTAAAGCTATTTGCTAAAGGGCTCTAATAAAAAGCTTTTATTTTAAGCTCTTGAATACTGATTTTTCTTATTTTTCTGCAACTGGTTCAGTTGTTAAAGTCTTTGTTGTTACGTTTGAGTTTACAACATCTGGTCTAACAGACCAAAGAATCGCAAGCACTTCATTTTGCTCTTGCTGCTTAACATTGTTTTTAGCTAGCGCTGACATAACATCATCAACAACTGCGTTAAATTCCATTTCACTAATGTTCATTGTGGCATGCGTATCTTTCATCGATTTACCACTGTATTCAACATTAGCACCAGTTGCCATTGCGAAAATTTCATATACTTTCTGTTTTACATATTCACCATCACTACCAGAAAAACGGTTTTTAACGAGTGGGTTAGAAGTATGGTTTGCCCAAGTGTCTGCGACAATTTGTCTTGCAACCTTCTCGCCGCCCATGCGGTCAAATAATGAAGGCCCTTTTGCTTCTTCAGCAAACGAACCGAATGAGAAACATAATAGGCTTAGTGATAATAGAGTGTTCAGTAGGTTTTTCATAATTGCATTCCCTTAATAAATTGTATTTATAGTTATAACGAATCAAACAGTTAGCCTGCTCGGTATTCTAAATACACTTTATAAGCAATGTATAGTGCGGTAAATACGTATAACTACGTGAAACCAAGCTAACTAGATAAGGTATTTTAATACCTATTCAGTAAATGGTTTTTTGTTTTTAATCACGTTTTCTAAAATTTGTTCTGATAACTGACCTGTAAATTGGTAAATCAATTTTCCTTGTGGGTTATAAAAAAATGTCATCGGCACGGTATGTACGGACTTCCCAGTCACTTGATTAGCTACATCCCCACTTACGAGTAATACTGGGTAGTCAATAAGATAAGTTGAAGCAAAATTAGCGACATGCTCTCTGTCAGGGTAACCAAAAGTTTCTAAGTCTAAGGCGAGCCCTAAAACAATGGCATCTTTTTCGTGGTGACGGTCGTGAAAACTTGCCAAATCAAATAATTCTCGACGGCAATATGGACATGCTGTTGCCCATACATTGACAACAACCCATTGCCCACTGCCAATATATTCGTTTAAGGCATGTTTCTTACCATCTAGCCCATCTAATAAAAGCTGATGGTCTTGAGAGAATGCCGCCTGACTCAATATTAATAATATTGAAGTCCAAATAAAAATCCCTACCCACTTTGTCTTTACTATACCCATACAAGCTTTATCCTAAACCCTTGATCACAACAATTAAAAAATTAAACATAAACATAAACATCATACGAAACTATAATTACGATTTAGGCCCTAGCTATTGCTGTTAATGTGCAATGTTTCTTCACCCCAAACCCAAAGAACCGCACCTGAAATAAACATTGCGATAGCCACAAACCAAAATGCCATTTCTACTGAGCCAGTTAGTTCTGCAACGATGCCAATGCCTAGCGCACCGATTGCATAACCTAAATCACGCCAAAAACGGTATATACCGAGAGCCGAGCTACGCCAGCTTTTATCTGCTAAATCAGCAATTGAAGCAGAAAGACTAGGATATAACATGGCCATACCTAAACCGGAAAGACCTGCTGAACACATATACCATGTGACATTGCTTTGAAACAGCACAGCAGCAACACCTAGACCACAAATCCACATACCCCATACACTCAGATAGTGGCGGCCTAGCCTATCAGACAACCAGCCAAAAACTGGTTGTGACAACCCCCAAACAATGCCATACACGCCGACTACCCATCCAATATTCTGTAGGCTTATGCCTAATTGCAAAAGTAAAATTGGATATAAAACCCAAACAAGCGCATCAACAAATTTTTCAACGAGTCCAGCTTGGCAAATTGCCATGAATCTTTTATCTTGCCATGACATACGCATTATAATTTGCATGATTGATAATTGAGGGCTCTCAGTCTCTACAGTGTCGCTTAACACATCTTCAGTGGCGTTATGTTGTTGCGCCCAAGGCAAAGTATCTTTTACAAAAACAAACGTCAAACCGATGGCCAAGAGGCTAGTGGTCAATCCTGTTAGCAGTATGCTTAATCTCGCTCCAATGGCTGTCGCAAGATAGGCAGTCACAATACCAGCAATAGCAAGCCCAAAATATCCAACAGCTTCATTCAACCCAATGGCCAAACCTCGCTCATCTTGTTTAACGAAATCAAGCTTTGAAGCTTGCGTCATTGACCAACATAAACCCTGATTAACTCCTAAAAATACAGTGGCTACCACAATGAAATTCCAAGTATTACCAAAGTAGATGAGTAAAGGAATTGGAATAGAAACTAACCAGCCAATTATCAACACTTTTTTGCGTCCTAGCTTTTCAGACAGCCAGCCGGAAACAAAGTTAAGGACTGCTTTAACTAGTCCAAAAGCAACGACAAATAAAGTAAAAAGTATGTATGAGTTTTCTGGTAAACCAAATTCTGTTGTTGCTAATGCAGGAATGACAGTACGCAATGTACCAAGGGTGATACCGACAAACATGACCTGCAAGAGCAGATGTAAGAATTGTGCAGCGTTAGCGTTAATGCCTTTAATATACTTTAGGTTCAAAAAAAGCTTTCCGCGCTTCCTTCTCTAGTTGTTTTATGTTGTCCCCTGTTAAGGTCTTTAAAAAGGCAACAAGTGCATTTTTCTCTTGTTGGGATAACTTTAAAGGTTTTAATAATGCGTCTTTTTCAGGATTATCATCACCTCCTTTATTATAAAAAGCTACAACATCCTCTAAAGTGATTAACGAGCCGTCATGCATATACGGCGAGGTAACTACAAGATTTCTAAGACTAGGCGTCTTATATTTCCAGCTGTCTTTTGGGTCTTCCGTAATTTCAAACCGTCCAACATCGTTTTGTGGCTTTTCGCTTGAAGTCTCAAGTGAGTCGTGTCTCACCTGCACAATGACGCCAGGCGCTAACTGAACTGGGAATGTTTCACTTTCATACTCTTTATTAAAGACTTTATTATTTCTTGCCCAACCTATACCAGTATTATGAAATGATTGATCGGTAAACAAGGCTGTTTTATCATTAATAGCGTGACAGACAACACAGCCACCTTTGCCAGTAAAAACCTCAAATCCATTAATTTCTTCTTTAGTTAATACTTCTTCATCTCCGCCATAACGCCATTGGTCAAACCTGGAGTTACCTGAAACAAACGAACGCTCATAGGTTGCAATCGCTTGGCTGACACTCTGCAGGCTGACAGGACTGCCAAAAGCATCTTCAAACATGCCATCATAGTCATCAAGGTTACGTATTTTATCGATCACATGACCAATCGATGGGTTGCCCATTTCATTAAACGCTAACATAGGTCCGATGACTTGGTCTTCTAAACTAAACTCACGGCCGTCATGAAATAGAAACTTGTAATAACCAACGTTAAAAGTTGTTGGTGAGTTTCTACGATGTGACCTACCTTCAATGCCTACGGCTGTTGCTAATTCATTGGAAGTAAAGCCTTGTTCTGGCACATGACACATGGCGCAAGATATTGTGTTGTTGTGGGATAGCCTTCTATCCATAAACAACTTACGGCCTAAGGCTATCTTTTTTACTGTAGAGGGGTTATCTTTTGGGTGATGCATGGCAGGTAAGCCAAGTACTTTTTGTTCAGTTTTAATTTTAGCTAACTTTTCGCTACTTAAATAGTGCCCTAGGGAAAACTCACTTGTGTAGTTTATTAAACTAAACAATAAAGCTCCTAACAATATGACACCAACCAATCTATACATATCTTTTTTCACTTAATTCAAGACTTAGTAATCATTTTAATACTATTTGTCTAAAGCGACTGTTTTTATATCATTGAGCAACATCTCTTTGCTGACATAGGTAGTAGAGTATATCTCTCTGACATCACCTGCTTCGTCAATTAAGAATGCTTTTAATACATGAGAATAATTGAGCACTTTATCTTTGGTTAGTGAATTTACGTCAATATCCACATTCTGACCAAAAGCATCAATGACTGGCAATAACGCATCAACTGATGATGTTGTTAAAAAATCCCATTCAATACTTTTTTTATCTTTATTTAAATTCTTATATTTCTTTTCTAAACCAGCCATCATTTTTGGCGTGTCTCTTTCTGGATCAAAACTAATATGAACAAAACGCATTTTGTCGCGTAGCGTTTCATCCCTATCTAATGTGCTTTTTACACGATGGAATAGTGCCATAGCGTATGGACAACCATCAACATCTGTGCATCGCTGATAAAAAAAGGTAAGTAGTGTTATTTTACCTTTTGTATATTTACTAATTGGTTGTAATTGACCAGCAGAATCTAAGACTGTTAACTCAGGTACTGGGAAAATTTTGTGTAGCACATAGGTTCCAGGTGCTGGCATTTTTGCTTTAAGATCAAAAGCAGATAACTCTGATGTTGTATCAAAAAAATCTGCCTGACTTTCATTTGGAGTGCTTGTTGCACGCCAGTCAAAAAGCCAGACAGTTAGGGAGACAAGTGCTATCAAGCCTATAACAATAACTACATTTTTTTTCATCAAGTACTGTTATATTCCCTGGCAGATAGAACCTTTTACGAACTCTTAGTTATTTGCTAAGTTCAGTTTTTTACTTACTGAAGAGGATTTTAATGGTTGAAGCGTTTTCAAATCACGTGCTTGGAATTTCATGTGATGCGCTCTACCTAATTTTTCTTTCTCAAAGTCGATCTCAAATGCTAATGTTAATTCTTTACCATCCCAATTATACATTTTCAAAAATTGATCATTATTTTCAGCTTTTTTATCCCAATTAGCAACTAGTGATGTTGTAAAGTAGACACGTTTGCCATCATAGCTAGGCGATACCATATTCACTTGATTACCAATTTTCTTAGTATAAATTTCTTTAGCATTTTTAGGATCACTCATATCCCATAAGCGGGTTGTGCCATCCATAAATGTGTTAATCCACATTGTTTTACCATTTGGATTCATTGCAATATCAACTGGCAATGGGATTTTTGAAGGATCACCAATCGTGCCTGCTTCATATTGCTGCCATTCACCCGAATCGTCTTGCATATAAGTGTAAATTTTTGATGTCAATGCAGTAGTTGTCACAGCCCAGTTATCACCCTCAGCAAAAGACCAACGTGTTTCTAATGGCGCGCCTGGTGTTTTAAACTGTTTGATTGGCTTCATTGTCTTGTAATCCCACATCACTGATGTGTTGCCAAATTGCTTCATGGCTTCTGGATCTTTAATCAATTTACCTAAATCCATCATATAGTTATTCCAGCCGGTAAACGACGTAGTTAACATGACATTTTTATTTGGGTTGATTGCTAGGTCATAGCCAAATCCATCGGCACCATCATTAGTAGGCATCATTGTCGTGGTAACTAAATCACCACTATTGGTATAAGTCGCCATACCTGTACGGCCACCATGGTCTTCTGAATTAGATAGCGCACCAACAATCATTCTGCCTGGTGTTGCATAGAATGTATGTGGTCCTACTAAGCCAGTTGTTTCAGCAAAGTTTCTGATTGTTTTAATCCATCTTGGCTTTTGTGGGTTTGTAGCAACATCAAAAATATAGATATTGTTGCTATCTAAAGCACCTGCCCACATAAACTTACGATCGTCCGTAAAGCCCATATGATGTGCCTCTCCACGGCCACCAACAGAAATTTTGTTAATTACTGTTCCATAATGTGCTGAATCTGGATTCACATCCACTGTCACTAACTTATCTGATTCATTTCCAACACCTTTAATACCTAATGTCCATACATAAACAAAGTCTTCTTGACCTTTAAGCAATGGTGTAAATGGTGAGCAACTTGTTTCATCTGCATAAGCAGTTGTTATTTGTGCTGACATACTTAAAGCTAACCCTAGTGCAGCTAAGCTCGCAACTTTCTTTAAACTCTTTTTAACACTCATTTCATAATCTCCTTACAATCATTAAATTAACTTCATTTTGTTTAACATACTTTAACTAATGCTAATTGGTAATTTGGATTCTTCCCAAGCTATAAATCCACCTGTCATCGATACCACTGTTTTATAACCCATTTTGGCAAGTGATTGCGCAGCAAGTGCGCTCCTACCCCCAGACCGACAATACAGAATAATATTCGCTGTTTTGTCGAATAAGCTTTCAATAGCCTCTGGATAATCAGCATCGGTTCTAAATTCAAGAACCCCTCTTGGAATATTAACTGCACTTTCAATATGCCCAAGAGCAAACTCCTCCGGCTCTCTTACATCTATTATTAAGTTTGATTCATTCTGAATCGCATCCCGCATGGTAGATAAATCACACTCTTCAATTTCACTCTTTGCTCGAGTGATCAAAGCTGCAACTGACAAACCTTCCACCACACTTTCCACGAAATTTATAAACCTAACTCTATTTAAATGCCCAAGTAATACCAAAGCCAGCTTGCCATAAACTGGCTTCAACCTCGTTAGCAGGACCAATATTCGCATCCTCTTCTAGGCCAAGGGCTACGTGCCCGTCGACTCTAATGTTTGGTAGTACCTGATAACCAACACCACCTGTTATGCTATGTTCCCATATAGCAGCTGCATTGGTCGCTTGAAAGTACTCAACGACAGCACCCGTAACTGGTATTTGACCAGTTCCACCAGGGAGGCCAATAGTGAAGTTATTTCCAATACCAATTTGACCAGGATCTAAGTTTCTTTTAATCGGGTCTCTCGCGTAGCTATAGCCTAAACGCCATTGCGCTTTACCTGTAGTCAGTTGTCCACCAAGTGCAAATATGGTTTGATCTCTAAAGAAGTCTTTATAGAAGTCAGCACTTGAATAGTCTTTGTAGATAACATCCGCATTGATTTGTAAATCACCGCCCATCAAGCTGTTATTGGCAATACCAATCGCAAACTCTTGTGGCTGTTGCCAAGCGTCTGACCAAAAACCGTCTTCTCCAGGTGAGGTTGGTATAGGAACTCCTACGGCAGAGTAACCATTAGAAATGTAATCATCATAAGTTATTTTCAACGGGCTTCTGTAATAGCCGCCAATACTAGTCGCACCCATATCATAAGTAGCGCCAACAGTTGCTCTAAAACCAAAGTTATGAGCTGATGAACTATTACCGTTCAAACTCGCTTGGGCATAACCATTGCCGATCGTTCCCATAAAGCCAAGAGATAGCTGCTCAGTTAATTGATAAGCAGCACCAACGTTTGCCATAAAGATAATAACCTCACCGTTAGGACCCAAACTACCAGGCACGTCTCTAAAATCAGAACCTGCACCAGTAGCTGACAAACCTAAACCAAGCACTAAGTCTTCTAGACCAAGTCCACCCATGCCTTGGGTAACAGCAATCGTTGGAATTAAGTACTTATCTGCATTCGATCTGCCTGACCAAGGGCGACCAGTTGCTGAACCGTCATGTGATACTTCAATTTCAGGATCCAAAAATGTTGCGCCGAATGAGAAGGTTGTACCTTCCTTATACTGAGTTAAATTTGCAGGGTTACCAAATACGGCAGCTGCGCCCTCTACTGTTCGTGCAATACTTGCACCGGCCATACCGCCTGTTGCAGGCATTGCTGAGTTGTTAACATCTGTTCCGTAAGTAGTTGCTTGTGCTAATGGAACAAATAAAGTTGCCATTGCTGCCACTAAAATTTTATTTTTCATACCCTTGCTCCCAATGTAAATATAATTTTTAAGTTAGCAATACGAAATTCGCGTATTGATTTGATCTGTTGTTGTTTTTTACATTCCATAATTAACCCACCATAATGTAACAAAGATGGTTGAAACGCTTCCTACACTCTAACGTTCAGAGGAAGAATTACTATCCGTATAATTACGGTCCTATCCTTAAACCACTCAAATAAATGTATTTTAGAATTTAGTTGTTGTATTTTTGGTTTATTTGGCATGAATTTCAAATCAAAACCGCATGACTTTTTAGGTACTTAGTTGATTTCTTCTTGATTTAAATAAACTTGAATACTATTTATACACGCTAACATTTAAAACTTCCATGCGTAAAAATACAGTGGAAAAACTATTCATTGTTAGTTAACTTGTATGTATATTAATAAATAACTGTATTTTAAGGCTTTTAATAATGATGATTAATATGGATTTAGATCAAACCATAAGTGTTAACACGGCCGATCTTGACTGGTCAGCATCTCCCGAACCAAGCATCTTAAGAAAGAAACTTGAGAGAGAGTTAGCGGAAGAAGGACGTGCAACAAGTATCGTTCAATACAAAGCTGGCGCATCATTTGATCGTCATTCACATCCTGGCGGCGAAGAAATTTATGTTTTAGAGGGTGTGTTTTCTGATGAGCATGGTGATTATAAACAAGGGACTTATATACGAAACCCACGTGGATCATCACATAAGCCCTTTAGCAATGAAGGCTGTATTCTTTTTGTAAAACTAAATCAATTTTCACCAAGCGATACGTCACGCATTTGTATTGATACATCCAAAACAGCATGGCTACCGGGGCAAGGGGGTTTGCAAGTGATGCCTTTGCATGCTTTTGAAAATGAACATTCTGCCCTAGTTAAGTGGCCGGCAAATGAACGCTTTCAACCTCATACTCATTTTGGTGGTGAAGAAATCTATGTCATTTCTGGTGAGTTTATTGATGAATTCGGATCATACCCTGCCGGCACATGGCTTAGGAATCCACATTTAAGTAAACATTATCCATTTGTGAAAGAAGAAACCATTATCCTAGTTAAAGTAGGTCATCTGTAGATGATCATACATTTCATCATTTATTTATGCTCATAGAATGCTTTAGTAATCGAACATTTTACTAATCGAACTCCAAGTCTTCTGCTATTGCATCAATAGCAGCTTTGGCGCACTTGTCATCCTCAGCCCCACTTGGCGCACCTGATACACCTATTGCGCCATATAAAGCACCACCAATATCAACAGTCATGCCCCCGCCGATGGCTAGCACTTTGGACAATCCTCTTATTCCACTTGATTCTTTTCCACTTTGTGTATTTTCACCCAACTGTGTCGTACTCGTCTTAAAACTCACCGCTGTCCATGCTTTGTTAGCTGCAGCTTCAATCGTATGCGCACCCGCCAACCTGTCGCGCAGCATGACTTGCGTTTGCCCTGATCGATCAACAACAGCAACAGCAACTTGGTAGCCTAAAGTCCTGCATTGTTCCAGCCCTGCTAAAGCCGCTTTTAATGCAGTTTCAGGTGTCAAAAGTTTAATCGTAAAGCTAGGCTCTGCACTGTAAGCTGAAATGCTTATTGCAACTAGGAATACTGCCGATATTAACAGCTTATAAAAACGTTCCAAATCATTATCCTTTATCAAGTAATACTTAAAATATTATTTTTTTACCATACCTGGGTTGCCATCCATTCCAATAATACGTGGCATATTAGGTTTAACTGAAGGAATCGTTTTCTTATCTTTTATCCATGTCGCAACAACATCCCATACCGGCTCTCCAGTTGCGCCCTCTGCTACAGGTGCCCAGCCAGCTACTTTGTAGGATTTTTCAGCATCAATTAACTTGCCCTTGAGTCGCATGTCTTGAATACGATAACCTACCTTAGCGTTAGGTTCGATTGTATATTGCATACCACCTACCCTAACCATGTCCCCACCTTGCTGATAGTAAGGGTCTGGATTAAATAAATTGTCGGCAACATCTTCCATAATAGCTTTAATTTGACTACCTTTTATCTCTGCCAGCGTGCTTTGTGAATATGTTGTCGCCGTTTGATCCATTAAATTCTCCATGAGAATTTCGGTATTAGGTAACATTGAGGTTCCCCAGCGGAATCCAGGTGAAAATGCCATTTCAGCATCTTTTACATCCATCAATGCGTCTACGATCACTTGGTCAAATGTGCCGTTAAAATTACCGCGTCTATAAAGCGTATCTTCTGTAATACCTAACTTTTCGTTCAGCTTCAACTCGAAAGGTGAGCGTATTTTTGTAATTAATTTTTCCATTTCAGCATCTGCAGGCAAGAAGTTAGAAAACACAGGTAATAATCTGTATTTAAATCCTTGTACATTGCCTTTAATCACATCAAAGTCGAGCACGCCAAGAAACTTACTGTTACTACCAGCATTAGTTACAATAGTTTTTCCTCCTGCATTATCGACGATTACTGGCGCTGGCATTCCATCATGCGTGTGACCACCCATAATGGCATCAATCCCACGTACCCTAGATGCCATTTTAATGTCGACATCCATCCCGTTATGAGATAACACAACTACAACCTTAGCACCTTTAGATCTAGCTTCATCCACCATCGCCTGCATATTCTCTTCTTGAATACCAAACGACCAATCTGGTACAAAATGTCGCGGGTGTGCAATCGGTGTATATGGGAATGCTTGCCCAATAATGGCAACAGAAACACCATTCATTTCTTTCATTACATACGGATTGAATACAGGGTCTTCAAAGTCAAGCGTTTTAACATTTTGTGCTACAAAATCAATACGGCCTTTAAAGTCATTTTCTATAATTTCTTTAACGCGTTTATCCCCAAGTGTCATTTCCCAATGCGCTGTCATAACATCGACACCTAGCTCTAGGCAGGCATCGACCATGTCTTGCCCGTTGGTCCATAGTGAAGTCGCAGAACCCTGCCAAGTATCACCACCATCTAACAGTAAGGCGCCAGGTCGGCTAGCTTTCATCTGTTTTACAAGTGTAGAAAGATGTGCGAAACCACCAACCTTACCGTAGGTTAAAGCCGCTTGTTCAAAGTTTAGTGATGAAAAGGCGTAAGCTTCGGGAGTGTGAGGCTTTAAACCTACATATTTAAGCAAATGCTCCCCTACCAAATGTGGCGGTCTGCCGAGCGCTTCACCAACCCCTAAATTAACTGTTGGCTCACGGAAATAAATTGGATTTAACTGTGCATGGCAATCAGTAAAGTGCAAAAAATGCACATTACCAAACTTAGGAATATCATAGAGTTTTTCTGCTGCCGGTTTAGCTAAAATACTTTTTGCATTCAGTGCCATCCCGCTTGCAGCTGCTATTCCCATGAGTTGCAAAAACTCGCGACGACTTAGAGACATTATATTCCTTAAACTTTTAGGTGGTGAGTTAGCGATTAATTAATTAGATTAATGCATCAGTCACTAATGATTAACGGGGGATGCTGGGTCAAGCAATAATGCCATTACATCTTTAATCTGTTGCTCATCTAAAATACCTGCGTGTCCAAATCGGGGCATACTTGAGCAAGCAATAAACGCTTGAGCATTATATATTTTCTCCCAAGTATATTTAACAATTTCTTCGCTATTGCCTCGCAGTTTTCCATACTGATAAAGTGATGGGCCAATTGTGCCATAGGCAATTTCTTCTTTAGTAATCTGATGACAACCATAACAATTTCCACCGCTAACGGTACCAACAGGGTCTGAGAACTGCCCGCCTTTCCCATTGTTGGCTATTTGATTACCGGAAACCCAATCACCTATAAATTGTCCGTCAGCTGGATATTTCACTGCTTTAATCTGACTTTTTCGAATTTTGGCAAGCTCATCAATAGTAGCTTCTTTTCCCTCTAAAGAACTACAAAACTTCTGCACATCATCCTGCTGCATGACACGTTCTACGGTAACAGAACCTTGAGATTTAAAATCAGATTCAAGCAGTTTTAGCATCTCAGCTGCATAATCCTTCTCTTCTGCTGGACCAGAGCAGCTAATAAGTGTCGTAGTTGCTGCTATTAATAGTAATAACTTTTTCATGTGAGATCCTTTAGCGTTTAATTGCAGGTGCATTGTAAACACCATCTTCGGCATTCTTTGCTAAGTACATAGTAAGAGCTGTAATAACATCTGATGCGTAGTTAGGATTTGGAAAACGTTGTTGGCGTAAGCAACTTTTCATACGATGCTGCATTGTTCTGACTTCGCCTTGCGACAATCTATATGCTGGCCATGTGGTATAAACCTTTTGCGCATCTTCTTTTTTTAAAAGATTTGCCAATCCCTGCAAACGTATTCTTTTGTTATCTGCTGAGTGACAGGTCACACATCCGAAGTCATGCGAACCAGCACGATAAAAGAAAAGCTTTTTACCAATCTCATAAGCATCTTTTTCCATTGGATGCTCAAGCTTCACGGACATATTCATCCCTTTAGATGCTGCTGTCACATAAGAGACTAATGCTTCAATAGCTGAGTTTTCCCCATTTTCACTGAAAGGGAGACTGACTGCTTGCTCGTTTGTAAGGCCTTGAATAGTTGTTCGACAATAGATCAGACGTTGCTCAAGATCCATCACTTTATTGACGTCACTAAAGTACCTAGGTAACTCAACATATGCGCCCACAACAATTCCAGGCCCTTTGCCTAAATCACACTGTTCTAATGAAGCATTATTTGGTGCAACCTTTTCCTGCCAAAGCTCCTCGCCGCGCATCTCTCTAAAGTCAGCAGGGTTTCCATCTTCTATAAGCTCTTTATATATATCACTTTCTTCAAGCGAAGTATTTTCTGCAAATACACTTACCGTTAATTGCATAGCCAATGTTAACAATATCATCTGTCCTATAAGCTTCATACTTCTCTCCTTTTATCGCAACATACTATTTAACAACGGCACTATCTGTTCTAGTTTCATCCAGGTTATCTACCCAAGTAACCGTTACCTTCCCACCCTTAGACCCGCCTTTGAATTTAAAAGAAATAAATGGGTCTTTCGATACTGCTATCCCCATCATCGTGTCTAACACTACTTTATCATCATACTTTGCTGTCAGTGTTTGAATAAAATGAGGTGGTATTTTTGTTCCATCGGCTGCTTTACGCAAGCCAGTTTCCATTGCATGCTGAATCAATATCTTCACTTCGACTAAATCACCTTTTAATCTTGCACGTATGCGCATTGGTTGAGCCATTATTTACCCCTATATCTAAATTAATTTTTTTTACAGTGTAATTACTTAGCCGCCACAGCCACCTAGTGTCACTTTAACTTCTTTACTTGCCGCAAACCATTTACCGTCAGCTTTGACCATGGCAAAAACATTTGAGGTTTCACCCATTTTGATTCGTGTTTTCACATTAGCTTCGGTACCATCTGCTAAATTGAAAGCAGCTACTAATGGGTTAGGGTTTTTTTCAACTAAAATTGCCATATACTCTGTATTTGCTATGG
>CAZJUK010000042.1:8248-14752 GCA_964549145.1 uncultured Methylophilaceae bacterium | reverse complement strand
TTGCGCTGCATTATGTTTTTAATACGCCGAATGATCGGTTAGTTTGGGATGTTGGGCACCAGACTTACGCTCATAAAATTTTAACTAGCCGTCGTGAGCTTATGGCTAGCATCAGAAAAGAAAACGGTATTGCTGGTTTTCCACGCATCTCTGAAAGCGAATACGACACGTTTGGCACAGGCCACTCTAGCACCTCTATTTCAGCAGCGCTTGGTATGGCTGTTGCTGCAAAACAAGCTGGGCTAGATCGTCATAGCATTGCCATCATTGGAGATGGCGCTATGACGGCTGGCATGGCATTCGAAGCGCTCAATAATGCTGGTGGCACAAATGCCAACATGTTAGTGATTCTTAATGACAACGACATGAGTATCTCAAACAATGTTGGAGCACTTAATAACTACTTAGCTAAATTATTATCTGGAAGATTCTATGATAATGTACGTAAAAAAGGTAAAAGAGTATTAGACATAGTGCCGCCAGTGCAAGAGTTTGCCCGTCGCGCAGAAGAGCATGCTAAAGGGATGGTTAGCCCCGTCGGTACACTTTTTGAGGAGTTAGGCTTTAACTATATTGGGCCTGTAGATGGTCATGATATTGGTGTATTACAGGATACATTAACCAATATTAAAGCACTTAAAGGCATGCAGTTCTTGCATGTTGTTACACAAAAAGGCAAAGGGTTTGAACCGGCAGAAGACAATCCAAACAAGTATCATGGTGTTAGTGAATTTGACCCAAGTAACGGCCTCACGCAATCTGGAAGTAATTCTAAAAAAACCTACACACAAGTGTTTGGCGATTGGCTTGTTGACATGGCTACTACTGATGAAAAATTAATCGGTATTACACCTGCCATGTGCGATGGTTCTGGTTTAAATAAATTTTCAGAACAGTTTCCTGACCGATACTTTGATGTAGGTATTGCAGAGCAACACGCCTTAACATTTGCCGCTGGTATGGCTTGCGATGGTCTGAAACCAGTTGTTGCAATTTACAGTACTTTTTTACAACGCGCTTACGATCAATTGATTCACGATGTTGCTTTACAAAATTTAGATGTATTGATTGCTATAGATCGCGCAGGTTTAGTTGGTGCTGATGGTCCCACACATGCTGGTAGTTTTGATTTAAGTTTTATGCGTTGTATTCCTAATATTGTGATTATGGCGCCAAGTGATGAAAATGAATGTCGTCAAATGCTAACGACTGGATATCAACATATAGGCCCAGCAGCGGTGCGTTACCCAAGAGGCACTGGTATTGGGGCAAATGTTAATGAGAAGCTAACGACATTGCCGATTGGAAAAGCTGATATTGTTAGAAAGCAAGATACCCAAGCAAAAATCAAAAATAAAAAAGTTGCAATACTAGCTTTTGGCAGCATGTTGTCTGCTTGCTTAAAAGCTGCAGAATTAATCAATGCAACAGTGATTAATATGCGTTTTATTAAACCACTTGATACTGAAGCGATAAAAACCATGTGTGAACAACATGATTTAATTGTAACTGTGGAAGAGAATGCGCTGATGGGAGGTGCTGGTGATGCCGTGCTTCAGGAGATGCAATCACACAATTTAATTAAGCCGACGGTTTGTCTTGGTTTGCCGGATAAATTTATTGAGCATGGGGTGCATGAAACTATGTTATCTGAATGCGGTCTTGATGCTGCTGGCATTCTAGAAGCAATTAATAAAAAATTAGCATTAATTACCTCTTGATATTATGTTGTTACACACAATATCTATAGAATACCTAAATCATTAAGAGATAAAGCCGCAAATAGGCACGCAACAATTAAAGTTGCGCTAAATTCGGAGAAGCACCTGTTATGAATGAATCAAACAAAAGCACGCTTAATATTGAAGACGTTCAAAACACACCTGATGTTAGACATTTAGATATTAATAAAGTGGGTATCAAATCAATTCGTCACCCTGTTGTAGTAAAAGATAAAAATGGTGGCGAACAAAGCACAGTGGCTATGTTCGATATGTATGTGCATTTGCCACACAATTTCAAAGGCACACATATGTCGCGCTTCGTTGAAATTCTCGAAATGAACGAAAAAGCAATTTCAATTGAATCTTTTGAAACAATTCTACGCGAAATGGTGAAACGCTTAGAAGCTGAGTCAGGCTATATTGAAATGCGTTTTCCTTATTTTGTAAACAAAGCGGCACCTGTTTCTGGCGTGACTAGTCTTTTAGATTACGATGTAACTTTTATTGGTGAAATTAAAAATGGCATATTTAGTAACACGATTAAAGTATTGGTACCTGTTACTAGTTTATGTCCATGTAGTAAGAAGATTTCAGATTATGGCGCGCATAATCAGCGTTCTCATGTCACCATTACAGCCGTTTTAAATGATTTTATATGGATCGAAGATGTTATTACCTTAGTAGAAAAACAAGCTTCTTGCGAGCTATATGGGCTGCTTAAACGCCCTGATGAGAAATTTGTTACTGAACGTGCCTACGACAACCCAAAATTTGTAGAAGATATGGTGCGTGATGTCGTATCTGAGCTAAATAATGAAAAACGTATTGATGCTTATATAGTTGAGAGCGAAAATTTCGAATCCATTCATAATCATTCTGCTTATGCACTCATTGAACACGATAAGCGAATCAAGTAAAATAGCTTTAAATAATCCATACAATCTTTAGGGTCATTAATGGGAAATAATAACTTACAAAAACAAAGTGCCAATATATTCCAAGTCATTAGAGCAGTGCTTTGGGGCATGATTGGTGTACGCGGGCAAAAAGGCTATGAAGATGATGCTGCAAAAATTTCACTCAAACAACTTGTGATTGCAGGTATTATTGGCGCTGTTATATTCGTGCTAACTGTCGTAACGCTAGTTAATCTTGCAATTAACTATTTAGGCTGAAGTATTTTAACAATAAAATTTATTCCAAAAGGAGCTAAGTATGAGTGTCGCTAAAGTAATTGAAATTATTGCCTCAAGTAATAAAAGTTTTGAAGATGCAGTCGCAAACGGTGTAGCAAAAGCCGCTGATTCACTCCATAACGTAACCAGTGCCTGGGTTAAGGATCACAGTGTTAAGGTGTCAGACGGTAAAATCACCAAATATAATGTTGTATTAAAAGTTACTTTTGTTTTAAAATAAAATTCTTAGTTACTCATGGCTTACAAAAAATAAGCCAAATAAAAAAACGGGCACATGCCCGTTTTTTTATTTGGCTCACTCAGTAATGCTAATACTTTTTAGTTAGCGTTAATACTGAGTTTTCTTGTTTCATATTTAATCGAGTTTGTGCAGACATACCTAATAAGACAACAGGCGGCGAATCACCTTCAATCACTGTCGCTTTTACGTTATTCAAAACAATCGTACCAATTTTTAACGTATTTAATGTCACTAAAAATGCGGCTACTATGCCATTGGCAGTCGACATGTTGATCTTTTGGCCATTTTTATAATTAATCTTTGCCCGCTTAGCATCTTTACTGCTGAATGCTACTGACGTTGCACCTGAGTCAATAACGTATTTAAGAGACGTACCATTAACGTTTAGGTTGCCATAATAATGACCTTGCGGATTTGCATACAAATGCACAGGACTATTAGGCTTACCAAGTTCAGCACTAATCGAACCACCGCCTACAGAGGCAGCCTGCCCCATCTTCAATACTTGGCGCCTTCCTTCGATGACAAAAGTAGCGGCACTACTATTCGCCGAAATTAGTTTTACACCATTGCTAGTTTGCCCAGCTCGCATGTTTTTTGGGGCTCCTCCATTAATAATCACAAGTGCTCTATTATTAAATAAGCCCACCACATTCACTTGAGTATCAGCCATCGCTAATGTGCTGAATAAAAAAATTAACAAGAACAAACTCACCAATAAGGATAATGCACCCTGTTTTTTTAACATTTAATCCTCGCTTTATTAACAAACAACTAGCCAAACATACCTACGCGGCCATGCGTTTGTGATAATTTCAACCCTAATGCTATCACGATAAAACCAACTAATGGAAAGCCTGCGGCGTATAAAAATGTTAATTCGCCACCTAAGTATTGCAACGCATAACCACCAGCGATACCTCCGAGAGCCCCCCCAACACCGTATGTGACACTATTGTAGATAGCTTGTCCTTTAGCTTGATGTCTGCCTTTAAAAAACTGATCAACAACTTCAATAGACGCCGCATGAAAACTACCAAATGTAGCCGCATGTAAACTTTGTGCAACTAAAACTAATATTAGGTTATCTACTGCAACGCCTATCAAAGCGAATCGGAGGACAGCCAATGCTAAGCTTGTCAGTAGAATCGCTTTGAGACTAAATTTTTTCATGATTTTAGGCATCAGTATAAAAATTACAATTTCACAAACAACACCTACTGACCACAGCAACCCAATCATACCTTTGCTATAGCCGTGCTCTGCTAAATAAATCGAATAAAAGTTATACAGTACACCATGCGCTGTCACCATCATGGCACAACCGACCAGCAATGCGATGACAGCAGGTTCTTTAATTATTTTCCAAACTGAAAAATCATCATTCGAATGGGGTGCAACTTTTGCATCAGGTAATGTAAGCGTAAGACTAAACAAAACAACCTGCATCATCAGTATCATCCATAGCAAACTAGCAATCCCTTGCCAATCAATCAAGTAGCCTAAGACAACAGAGGCGACAATAAACCCTAATGAACCCCACATACGAATACGACTATAGTGACCATTTGTTGTCGCCAAGTGGGCTAATGTCAGAGATTCTGATAATGGTAATGTCGAACTTGTAAATAAGCTTAGTGCTCCCATCACTAACAACATTGACCAAAAACCTTGCACCCAAAATACAGCAATAAAACCAACCACACCTAAAAAAGCATTCAATTTTATCCATATGGTGCGTTTGGAAGTGTGGTCAGCTAGCCAACCCCAAAAGTTTGGAGCAAAAATTCGACTAAGTTGAAATACAGACAATAGAATGCCGATATCTGTTACTGAAAAATTTTCAGATTGTAAATACAAACCCCAATAAGGGACAAATGCACCCACAAAAAAATAGTAAGTGAAATAAAACCGGGAAAGGTTAGCGTGCAGTGCGCGGCTCAAGTTTTAAACTAGATAATAGGCGTTTGATTGACTACATCAGCATTTTGACCACGATGACGTAAAGCATGGTCCATTAGGACCAATGCCAACATCGCCTCTGCAATAGGTGTAGCACGCACCCCTACGCATGGGTCATGGCGACCGTTGGTTTGCATTGTTAAATCATGTCCATCTTTATCTATTGAGCGGCGCGCTTGTGGAATACTAGAAGTCGGTTTCAGAGCGATATTCACATTGATTGTTTGGCCAGTAGAAATACCACCTAAAATACCACCTGCATTATTCGTTGTAAAGCCAGTTGAAGTCATTTCATCCGAGTGCACGCTGCCACGTTGAGCAACGCTATCAAAACCGGCACCAACCTCAATACCTTTGACCGCATTAATACTCATCATCGCATGTGCAATAGTGGCATCTAATCGGTCAAATACAGGGTCACCCCAACCTACAGGGACTCCCTCAGCTACGATAGCTAAACGTGCACCAACTGAATCACGTTCAGCCCGGACAGCATCTAAATAAGCTTCAATCTTAGGTAAGACATCTTCGTTTGGCGAAAAAAAAGGATTTTTATTAACAACATCCCAACTTTTAAAAGGAATATTAATTTCACCAAGCTGGCTCATGCAGCCTCTCACCTGAATGTTAAATTGCATTTTTAACCATTTTTTTGCAATGGCACCTGCTGCCACACGAACTGCCGTTTCGCGTGCACTGCTGCGTCCACCACCACGATAATCACGAGTCCCATATTTTTGGCTATAAGTGTAATCTGCATGCCCGGGACGAAACGTATCCATAATTTTACTATAATCTTGGCTACGCTGATCTTTATTGCGAATAAGCAAACCGATAGGCGCCCCTGTCGTTTTACCTTCGAAAACTCCGGAAAGAATTTCTACCGCATCATCTTCTTTGCGTTGCGTTACATGTCGAGAAGTGCCCGGCTTACGACGATCTAAGTCTATTTGTAAATCTTCGGCACTTATTTCTAATCCCGGTGGGCACCCATCGACCACACCACCTATTGCAGGTCCGTGTGATTCACCAAAGGATGTTAGGGTAAATAAAGTTCCAAACGTGTTACCAGACATGATGCTATCTCAGTATTAAATAAAAGTGAATTTTACCACAATGACTACCTCTGTCGGCAAAGCTAAGGCTGCCTAAATAAGCCCACTGGCATTTAAGTTAATACTGCAACCCTTTTATCCATTCAGAGTATAAGCCCTGAGCTTTTGGTTTAAAACTGTAATACTAGGTTAGATTTTCTAAAATTTCTTGTTCACTTTGCACGATAGGACTTGACTGTGATTCTTCAACTTCTGACTGCCAATAATTAATCCATTTCTCAACCATTTCTCAACCATTTCTCAACCATTTCTCAACCATTTCTCAA
>CAZJUK010000042.1:0-8148 GCA_964549145.1 uncultured Methylophilaceae bacterium | reverse complement strand
CAACCATTTCTCAACCATTTCTCAACCATTTCTCAACCATTTCTCAACCATTTCTTCAGTCATTTCAACATGGCATTGCATCGCTAAGCGTTTACCCATCGCATAGGCTTGATTTTGGCAATACTCGCTTGAAAGTAATAGTGTCGCATTTTCAGGCAAGGTAAATAAAAACTTAAAAAATATTGTGTGTCACCAAACCATTTTTTTGCTTCAGAAATATCTGACACAATCGCCCTGTCCCAGCCAAATTCTTTAACTGGTTTTTTTGTAATTTCTTTACCTAGTACTTTACTCATTAATTGACCGCCTAAACAATAGCCTATCGATGACTTTGCAAATCAAATTAGTCGCATGAGAAATCCAAGGAAAATCATCATTGTCACTCACTGGCCGCCCATGAACACTAATCCACTATAACTTCGAAGAGGATTTGGCAAAGTATCACCTAAATCAATACGAACTTCGATCATCGGGATATTATGCTGTTGCAAATAATTACCTAAATAGCCCGCATCCTTACATTGCGCATGTCGGAAAACTATAACTGGCTTCATTTTCTACCCTTGAATTCCGCCTATCCTACAATATCTTATATTCACCTGACAACATACCATCTAGTGAATAAGCCCCAATTGCAGCTCTAATTAAACGTAATGTGGGAAATCCAATTTTTGCTGTCATCCGTCTGACTTGTCGATTCTTTCCTTCTGTTATTTTAATTTCTATCCATGAAGTGGGAATATTTTTACGCTCGCGAATCGGCGGATGACGCACCCATAAATGTTTAGGCTCTTCTATAAGCCTTGCTAGTGCTGGTTGAGTAATAAAATTACCTAGATCAATTGCTTTTTCTAGTGGTGCCAAATCTGCTTGAGTAAGCATCCCTTCGACTTGTGCCCAATAAGTTTTGGTTTCTTTGTTGTTTGGGTGACTTAAACGATGTTGTAAACGGCCATCATCGGTTAAAATAAGCAATCCTTCTGAATCAGTATCGAGTCTACCGGCTGCATAAACATCAAGAATTGGAATAAAGTCTTTTAACGTGGGGTGTCCTTGCTTGCCGTTTTTTGGGTCATGCGGACTAAATTGACACACGACGTTAAAAGGTTTGTTAAATATAATTATCATATTAGGAAAGTCTGTAATGTCATCAAAAATAAAAGCACCAAGTAGCGGCTCTAAAATCACCGTTAATGGCGACAAAACACTGAATGTACCGGATACCCCTATTGTCTCATTTATTGAAGGAGATGGTATAGGCGCTGACATTACGCCACCAATGCAAAAAGTTGTAGATACAGCCGTAAACAAAGCTTACGGTAATAAACGTAAAATTTCATGGATGGAGGTATATGCAGGTGAAAAGTCTACTACCATCTATGATAAAGACACTTGGCTTTCAAAAGAAACCATGGACACACTAAAAGAATATGTGATTTCAATTAAAGGCCCGCTAACTACGCCTGTAGGTGGTGGCATTCGTTCACTTAATGTTGCTTTGCGGCAAGAGTTGGATTTATATGTTTGCTTACGCCCCATACAGTACTTTACTGGCGTTCCTAGCCCACTAAAACATCCAGAAAAAACAGATATGGTTATCTTCCGTGAAAATACAGAAGACATCTATGCTGGGATTGAATGGCCAGCTAAAAGCATTGAAGCTAAAAAGGTAATTGAGTTTTTAAGTGACATGGGCATGCGTAAAAAAATTCGATTTCCTGAATCAACCGCCATTGGCATAAAGCCAGTATCAGTTGATGGTAGTAAACGACTTATTCGTAAAGCAATACAGTATGCGATTGATAATAATCGAGAGTCTGTAACGATTACCCACAAGGGCAATATCATGAAATTTACCGAAGGTGGCTTTAGGGACTGGGGATACGAATTAGCCAAAGAAGAATTTGGTGCAGTACTAATCGACAATGGTCCATGGTGTAAGTTACCCAATGGCATTGTCATTAAAGATTGTATTGCCGATGCATTTTTACAAGAAATTTTATTACATCCTGAAGATTACGATGTTGTTGCTGCCCTTAACTTAAATGGTGATTACATGAGTGATGCCCTTGCCGCACAGGTTGGTGGAATTGGGATTGCACCAGGCGCTAACTTAAGTGACACCATTGCAATGTTTGAGGCAACGCATGGAACGGCACCAAATATTGCTGGCAAAAATCTAGCTAATCCAAGCTCATTGATCTTATCAGCAGAAATGATGTTACGTTATATGGGCTGGGTGGAAGCAGCAGATTTAATTCTAAAAGGAGTAGCTAACGCTATTAAGTCGAAACAAGTGACTGGCGATTTTTCAAGCCAAATGGAGGGTGCAACTCAAGTTGGAACAACTGAGTTTGGAGATCAAATAATTAAACAAATGTAGTAATTATTAGCTCAACTATTTTAGTCACAAAGATAAAAACAACTATCACCTGATAGTTGCTTTTACAAATTAAGTCAGCAATATTTAATAATGCTAACTATTCAGAGCATTACGCTGGCTGAATATTTGAAGCCTGTTTACCTTTTGGGCCTTCAGTCTCTTCATAAGTCACTCTCTGGCCTTCTTTAAGACTTTTATACCCTTCATCTACAATCGCTGAAAAGTGAGCAAATAAATCATCGCCACCTTCATCTGGGGTAATAAAGCCAAAACCTTTAGAATCATTAAACCACTTCACGGTACCTAGTGCCATTTCTACATCCTTACAAAACATTGAGGGGCGCCTCAGAAAGTTTGCATCTGAGCCATGATACGTCTGTTAATTTAACGTTAATCGTAGCTTAAAAGCAAACGCCTATGTTTTATAGTGGGTTGGATAGTCAAGAATGTCAAGATTATTTGTAATTGTGTTGCAATTATACAAATAAATATATTTGGGTAATGTTAAAAAAAATAAAAAATAGCCAAGTTCTTTACATCAAAAAAGTTAAAGTGCATTATTATCTTACTATAAGAATATTGTTTAACTACAATAGTTTATACTAAAATAGATAAAAACTGGATTAAACAGAGAATATATCGATGGCAGTCACTGAAACAAAAACCAAACTTGGCGGACTTGCGCGCATATTAGTACAAGAAGATTTGCTGTCAGAAGATGAAGCAGGGAAAGTGCAGTCGCAAGCCGATACGCAAAAGTCCCCATTTATCACGGAACTTATTAAAACAAATAAAAATATTTCTGCACTCAAAGTAGCAGAAGCTTCATCTAAAGCATTTGGTTTCCCTTATTTTAATTTAGATGCACTCAACCCAGATTATCTCCCAGCCAAATCTATCGATACCAAATTAATGCAAAGCAATCGTGTGATTGCCTTACAAAGTCGTAACAATGTTTTATTTGTTGGTCTTTCAGACCCAACTAACCTTCATTCCTTAGACAGCGTCCAGTTCCAAATGGGCATGACGCTAACACCTATCATTGTTGAAGATGACAAACTAAGCAAGTGGATCGATAAAGTCGTAGAATCACAAGACACTAGTATGACTTCATTAGTTGTCGACGATGACTTTGAGTTAGACATGGGTGCTGAAGACTCTGTTGAAGAAGATGCAACACAAGAGATTGATGACGCGCCTGTCGTAAAGTTTTTACAAAAAATGCTTTTAGATGCTATTAATATGGGCGCGTCTGATTTGCATTTTGAGCCTTATGAAAAGTTCTACCGTATTCGGTATCGTATTGACGGAGAATTGCGCGATATTGCACAACCTCCCCTAGCTATTAAAGATAAATTAGCTTCTCGGATTAAAGTCATATCTAGTTTAGATATATCTGAAAAACGCATCCCACAAGATGGTCGTATGAAGTTGGTATTATCAAAAACACGCACCATTGACTTCCGTGTTAGCACATTACCTTTGATTCATGGCGAAAAAATTGTAATGCGTATTCTTGATCCCGCAAGTGCGACACTCGGCATTGAAGCATTAGGTTATGAAGCGGCACAGAAAGAAACATTATTAGATGCAGTACAACGGCCATACGGTTTAGTACTTGTAACTGGCCCTACAGGTTCTGGTAAAACAGTTTCCCTCTACACCTGTCTAAATATTTTAAATAACCCAGGCGTTAATATTTCAACTGCGGAAGACCCAGCAGAAATCCCGCTCGCCGGTATTAATCAGGTTAACGTGAATGACAAACAAGGCCTAACATTTGCTGTAGCGCTAAAGTCATTTCTACGTCAAGACCCTGACATCATTATGATTGGTGAAATTCGTGATCTTGAAACGGCTGATATGGCGATTAAAGCGGCATCGACCGGCCATATGGTACTTTCCACCTTACATACGAATGATGCTCCGTCAACTCTCACACGATTAATGAATATGGGCGTAGCACCATTTAATATCGCATCTGCTGTGTCACTTATAACCGCACAACGCTTAGCACGAAGACTTTGCAAAAACTGTAAAGTGCCTGTTGAGGCACCTAAAGAGGCTTTATTAAAAGTTGGTTTTTTGGAAGAAGACTTTGGAGAAGAAATGAAAGTTTTTGGCCCTAAAGAGGGTGGCTGCGAAATATGTAACGGGGGTTATAAAGGTCGAGTTGGTATCTATCAGGTCATGCCAATTACTGAGGAAATTAGTAGAATTATTCTAAATAATGGCAATGCCGTTGACATTGCTGAGCAAGCAAAAAAAGAAGGTGTGAATGATCTAAGAAGATCAGGAATTCTCAAAGTAATGCAGGGCTTAACTTCGATTGCAGAAGTAGAATCATGCACCAATGAATAAGCTTAAAGTAACCATTATTAACAAAAGCACTTAAAACAGGCATTCACTAAGGATAGATTATGGCGGCAACTACAAGTAAACAAATTATCTTTGAATGGGAAGGCAAAGATAAAAAAGGCAAAGTCACTAAAGGTGAAATGCGCGCAACCGGTGATTCATTTGTAAAAGCCACATTAAGACGTCAAGGCATCAATGTCACTAAGGTCAAAAAACAGAGTAGCTTTGGGAAAAAAGGCAAAGTATCAGATAAAGACATTACACTATTTACCCGTCAACTAGCTACGATGATGAAAGCTGGAGTTCCTTTATTGCAAGCTTTTGATATTGTAGGTAAAGGCCATGACAACCCAGCAGTCGCCAAATTATTAGGTGATATTAAAGCAGACGTAGAAACAGGCAGTAGTCTAAGCGCAGCATTCCGAAAATATCCACTATATTTTGATAATTTATTTTGCAACTTAGTTGGCGCAGGTGAGCAAGCAGGAATCCTGGACACTTTACTAGATCGTTTAGCAACTTATAAAGAAAAAATTCTAGCTATTAAAGGTAAGATTAAGACGGCTCTAATGTATCCTATTTCTATCGTGGTGGTTGCTTTTGTAATTACAGCGGTAATCATGATTTTTGTTGTGCCTGCATTTAAAGATTTATTCAGCAGTTTCGGTGCTGACCTACCAACACCTACACTGGTGGTTATGAGGATATCTGATATCTTTGTTAGCTATTGGTACTTGATTTTTGGGGCTATTGGTGGAGGACTTTGGTTTTTCTTTTACACATGGAAGCGTTCAGAAAAAATGCAAAGCACCATGGATAGGATAGTGCTCAAACTGCCTATTTTTGGTGAAGTAATTCGTAAAGCAACGCTCGCTCGTTTTGCACGTACTTTATCGACCATGTTCGCGGCTGGGGTGCCACTAGTCGAGGCCCTTGACTCAGTTGCTGGAGCTTCTGGAAACAAAGTCTATCATGATGCAACCAAAAAAATTCAGAGTGAAATCAGCACAGGCACAAGCCTAACTGTTGCTATGCAAAATACTAACGTCTTCCCGAACATGATGTTGCAAATGACATCAATTGGTGAAGAGTCAGGTGCATTGGATGACATGCTAAGCAAGGTTGCCGACTTTTATGAAGCAGAGGTTGATGAAGCAGTGGAAGGCCTAGCCAGTCTAATGGAGCCAATAATCATGGTTGTTCTAGGCGTACTTATTGGCGGCCTTGTTGTTGCCTTGTACTTACCGATATTCAAACTAGGCGAGGTGGTTGCTGGTTAATTAGTTGTCAAAAAACCCTTTAAAGAAGCGAACATCTCTATGTTTTCTTCTTTAATTGTTCAAATTATTTACTTAATTGCGGCCTGCAACGCTTTCTCAATTTTTTTATGAGGTTGCGCACCCATCATACGCTTACCATCTGAGAATATAAGTGTTGGTGTGCTCGCCACACCGATTTTTCTAGCCAAGTCACCTACAGTTTCTAATGGAACTTTACAATCACCCGCGCTGCTTGGCAACTTACCTTTAAATACCCAGTTGTTCCAAGCTGTTGCTCTATCTTTCGCACACCAAATCAATTTAGATTTTTCTGCTGCATCAGGATGTAATTGCTTAAGTGGATATAAAAAAGTATAAATTGTGACATTATCAATTTGACTTAATTCATTTTGTTCTAAGCGTTTACAATAAGGGCAATCCACATCGGAAAATATTGCAACTTTACGACTACCATTGCCTTTAACTACTTTAATGGCTTTATCTAACGGCAAGCTATTAAAATCTATTTTTGTAAGCTCTTCTAAACGCTCTGAAGTTATATCTTTTTTAGTTTTCGGGTTAACTAAACGCCCTTCAGCAATTAAAAAGTTTAGATTCTCATCTGTATAGATAATTTGACCACCCATAAATACCTCATACAGGCCACCATAAGGTGTTTTAACAACACTTTCCACCTCAAATTTAGGGTATGCCGCTTCAACGGCTTTTTTAACGCTAGCTTCATTTGCTAAAACTAATTGGCTTACTACCAATAGCAAAACTGCGAATAGATATTTAAATTTCATAATAGTCCTTATATAACATTTTTTAAATAGTACTTAAAACAGCATTTATACCACTGCTTGATTAATCAACACCTTCTTTATACTTGCCTGTGTATCAACTTGATGCAACCCCCATTGGGTTAATTTTTTTAATATTAGCGCATCATTTGCAAACCAATAATCTAGGCCAGAAGTTAAACTATTCATACCCAAAATATCAGCTTTTCTTGCACGTTCATGCTTTCTTAAAAATGTATGTTCTCCAATGTCATGAAGCTTGTCTGCGCTGCTAATTTGTCCTTGTAGCGCTATCACATCTCTAAATCCTAGATTAACGCCTTGTCCTGCCATCGGGTGAATCTGGTGTGCCGCATCGCCAACGAATACTACACGCTCAGCAATTAGCTGACTAGCTGTCATCTGCCTCAACTCAAAAGGAAATGATTTACTTATACACTCCAATTGCCCAAGCTCATGTGAAACTTCTTTTTCAACCACACTTGATAATTTACTGCCTGACATGGTTAACAATTTCTCTGCCAATTCGGTTGACATTGACCAGACCATTGAAACCACATTATGCGACATTGGCAACATAGCCAACGTATTGTGCTTGGCAAACCATTGCCTTGCTATATGTTGATGAGATTTTTCAGCTATAAAGTTAGCAACGATTGCAGTTTGCTTAAACATTTTAGTCTTAGTCGGAATATTTAATACTTTCCTTACAAATGAATCTCCACCATCTGCAGCGACTAATAAGTCAGCTTTTAGTTTAGATCCATTTTGAAACAATAAATTAATTTTATTTTCAGCATGACTAATATTTTGACAAACGTGCTCACTGAGCACTTCGACATCAAGCGACTTCAATCGCTGCCATAACGCATTTAACAAGTTGTTATTTTCAATAATTGATGCCACCTTAGCTAAATTTGCATCGTCAGCACTCAAGTTAAGTGGGGAGGCGTTATCTTCAGACCAAATACGCATAGCTTCTACATCAGTCACTCGGCTTCTGTCAAGTTCTGACCATACATCTAAATTTGTTAGCCAACTTTCAATCGCTGGCGTGATTGCATAAACACGCGTATCCATGTGCTTAGTTTGTTTAGGCACATACTTTTTTGCATCCACTAATACGACTTGCGTACCTGCTTGTGCCAAACTAATTGCTGCAGACAGACCCACCAATCCTGCACCTATTACAACAATTTCAGCTTCATAACTACTTGCCATGACTCATCTTACTCACCATTAAAGATTTTGCAGGCTGCAACACATCTAAAAGGCCTAGGCCCAAGCCGCTCATTTTGGATAAGCCAATGACATCATTTGAAAAAATATTGACTAAAAAGTCCGT
>CAZJUK010000041.1:0-15011 GCA_964549145.1 uncultured Methylophilaceae bacterium | reverse complement strand
GTATTTAAAAATGGGTCGATATCTCACACAGCAGTAATAGCAATTGCAGGTGATCAGATGACGAACGACATTGCTGTTGCCTTCCGCACACCAACACAATCGGCTGAAGATATTAAAGTGAAATATGGCTGTGCTTTACGTCAATTGGCTGACCCGCGAGAAGTAGTGGATGTACAAGGTGTGGATGGACGTGAAGCAAGGCAATTATCTGTGCAGACATTGGCAGAAGTAATTGAACCAAGAGTGGTGGAGCTATACGAGCTAGTGCTTCAAGAGTTGCGCCGTAGCGGCATGGAGGAAATGATTGCATCAGGCATTGTAGTCACGGGCGGGTCATCAATGATGCACGGCATGGTAGAGCTAGGGGAAGAGATTTTTCACATGCCAGTAAGGTTAGGTATGCCACGTTATGTGGGTGGATTGTCTGAAGTGATCACCAATCCAAGATATGCCACTGGCGTTGGCTTAGTGTTAATGGGTAAGCAGCAGTTAGAGCGTCAAATCTCAGGAGAAATGGAAATGAATTCAGCTGTACGAATTTTTGAAAAAATGAAACTGTGGTTTCAAGGAAATTTTTAGTAGTAGCAAATTGTATTAAAAGGGTGGAGCTTGTTTAGGCTCGTAATTTAGGCAAAAAGGAGAGTTAATATGTTTGAAATAATGGAAAAAGATACACAAGAAGCGGTGATTAAGGTTATTGGCGTCGGTGGTTGTGGCGGAAATGCAGTTGATCATATGATTAGTAAAAATGTAAATGGGGTAGACTTCATTTGTGCAAATACTGATGCGCAAGCATTGAAAAAAAGTTCTGCAACGACAACGCTTCAAATTGGTGCAGACATCACAAAAGGCCTAGGTGCCGGTGCAAAACCGGAAGTGGGGCGTGAGTCGGCATTAGAGGACCGTGATCAAATAGCAGAGATGATAGAAGGTGCTGATATGCTATTTATTACCGCTGGTATGGGCGGCGGTACAGGAACTGGTGCAGCGCCAATCATAGCGGAAGTAGCAAAAGAAATGGGTATTTTGACTGTTGCTGTAGTCACTAAGCCATTTGCTTTTGAAGGTAAGCGAACTACTGTTGCTAAAGAAGGGTTAGAAGAGCTCTCTCAGTACGTAGATTCGCTAATCGTGATTCCTAATGATAAATTAATGGAAGTGCTTGGCGATGACGTTCAGTTTTTAGATGCTTTTAGGGCTGCAAATGATGTGTTGCACAATGCAGTCTCGGGTATTGCAGAAATAATTAATTGCCCAGGGTTGGTGAATGTCGACTTTGCAGATGTACGCACGGTCATGTCTGAAATGGGCATGGCAATGATGGGCTCAGCCGAGGCTACAGGTGAGAATCGTGCAATGATCGCAGCAGAGCAGGCAGTAGCTAGCCCATTATTAGAAGATGTGAACTTAGCAAATGCACGAGGTGTTTTAATTAATATCACTGCGAGTTCAAGCTTCAAAATGAAAGAGTATTACGATGTTATGAATACGATTAAAGAATTTACAGCTGATGATGCAACTGTCATCGTAGGTAATGTGGTTGATGAAACGATTGGTGATGAATTACGTGTGACGATGGTAGCCACTGGATTAAATGATGCGATGGAAAAACGCCAACCAAAAACTGAATTACGTATGATGACAACAGTGCGAGATGGCACAACAGATATGCCAATATATTCAGAGAATGGAAATCAATCACAGAATCAAAGTGAAAACAATGAACCAGCAGTGTTTAGTCAAAACAATAGACGTGCGCAAGTTGAAGCAATGAAAATGTCAGGTGTCGAAGAATATGACATTCCAGCTTTTCTACGCAAACAAGCAGATTAGCAATAGCGGGTTGGAAATAAAAATACATAAAATATGCTAATATATCAATTAGATAGGTATTGGTATGAAGTAATTAGTGAGTGTCATTCTATTAAGGAAAAAGCTTGTTGAAGCAAAGGACATTAAAAAAGGTGGTGAAAGCTGCTGGCGTTGGCTTGCATAATGGTGAGAAGGTGTCATTGACGCTCCATCCAGCTGCAATCGACACAGGTATTTTATTTCGGCGTACCGATTTGCCCGGTATGCCTGAAATTAAGGCAACACCCGAGGCTGTAGCAGACACTCGCATGTGCTCTTCCCTTGAGCAAAATGGTGCACGTGTATCTACAGTTGAGCATTTAATGTCTGCGCTTGCTGGTTTAGGCATCGACAATATTATTGTCGATGTTAATGCGTCAGAAATTCCTATTATGGATGGTAGCTCAGGCCCTTTTGTATTTTTACTGCAATCTGCTGGTGTCATGGAACAAAGTACTGCTAAAAAGTTTATTGCTATCAAAAAACTGGTTGAAGTGAAAGATGATGATAAATGGGCGAAATTTGAGCCCTATCATGGATTTAAAATGGATTTCACTATCAATTTTGCACATCCTGTTTTCGAAAATTCAGGAAGTAATGTTAAAATAGATTTCGCTGATAATTCATATATTAAAGAAATAAGTCGCGCACGCACTTTTGGATTTATGCATGAAGTTGAGTATTTACGTGCAAATGGATTGGCTCGTGGTGGTAGCTTGGATAACGCGATTGTATTAGATGAGTTTCGCGTATTAAACACAGATGGTTTGCGATATGAGGATGAGTTTGCAAAACACAAAGTTTTAGATGCTATTGGTGATTTGTATATGCTGGGTCATCCATTACTTGGTGCTTTTTCAGCCTATAAATCAGGGCATGGTTTAAATAATCAATTAATACGTCAATTAATGCAAGACACAAGTGCTTGGGAGTATGTGACATTTGATCAGCTCGATAAAGTACCTGCAGGGTTTTTAGAACAGCGTGAAAATTTCATGCCTAAGCTGATGCCACATTTTAGCTAATTTGAGTTTAAAATTAGCTTTCATTATTAAGTTAGCGTAAAGGTTGCTCATTGCTCATTACACGGATTATGATCATATTGACGATGATAGTATGTTTTGTGCTTTTGGCATTGTTCGTACTCACAAGTAATAAAGCTTATTTATCTTATATTAAACAAATTTTTAGGTATTTATTCTGGTTTGCCATCGTTCTCGGGCTGATATATTTAATTTCTCGAGTGATGCGAATTTAGGGGGTTGTCATCATGGCAATATTACACAAAATATATTCTACTATTACCTTGATTGTATTGTGCAGTAGTATCAATATTGCTTATGCATTGAATAATGAAGAAGCCATATTAAAAGCGCGTGAAGCATACGAACAAAAGAATACTGAGGCATTATTTGTTCAGGTAAATCTGCTCAATGCCCAGCAAGATATATTGGCTCCATATGCTGAATACTGGCTCATGTTGCTAAATTTAAAAACGACAAGTAACGAAGCTATTATCAATTTTATTGAACAGAATCAATCGTACCCATTTGTTGATAGTTTACGTGGCGCATATTTAAAGAAAATGGGAAAAATTCAAGATTGGGCCAGCTTTGCAGATGAGTTTCCAAAATATCAATTAAAGAACACCAGCGTTGCTTGCTATGAGGCCGAAGCCAATTTTGTAACTGGAGGCTCGGGTGCCTTAATTCCATCAAGATTAGTATGGTTACAAGGTAAAGACCAGCCTGAGGCATGTTCACGCTTATTTGACCATATGCAACACGCCAATGTGATTACGGAAGATGATGTAAGAGCAAGATTTCGATTAGCTTTAGCAGCTAATAAAGTGCGTTTGGCAAAATCTATAATTAAACGTAGTAAACTTTATGACTCTGCACAGATCAAACAAATTACTTTAGCATCTAAATCACCCACCTTAATCCTAAATAAAAAGAGTATCTCTTTTAATGATGTCTACGATAGAGAAATGTATTTATTTGCATTATCAAGAATTGCGAGGAAAGATACAAATCAAGCTTTAGCTAAATTTAATAAAATTAAACAGTATTTCTCAAAAGAAGAGAGTGCCTATTTTTATGGCAGACTAGCTTTAGTTGCTGCAAAACGTCATGAAATTAATGCAATAACTTGGTTTGGTCTTGCTGGTGATACAAGATTAAATACTGAGCAAATGGCTTGGTATGCAAGATCTGCGTTGCGTCAAAAAGATTGGGTTAAAATTTTAAGTATCATTGAGGAAATGGAGCCTAGCCAGGCAGTTGCAGCACGTTGGCGTTACTGGAAAGCACGTGCACTAACGGCGCAACCGAATAAAACGGAACAACACACTGAAGAAGCTAACCAACTATTAGCTGATTTATCTTCTGAGCGTCATTATTATGGCTGGCTAGCTCATGATGGCTTGGCAAACATCCCCGTTGAGCAACCACATTATCAAGCATCAAAAGCAGAAGTAGCCTTGATGAATGATATACCTGCGGTGAAACGTGTTGAGGCTTTAAATAATGTTGATTTACGTTGGGATGCTAAAAGAGAATGGATGCAGATCATTCAGGACTTTGATGATAAACAATTGATCGCGGCAGCAGGGTTTGCTAATCAGAAGGGATGGTTCGATATAAGTATCTATGCTGCGGATGAAACAAGAGGGGAGCATGACTTTTCATTAAGATACCCTATGCCTTATCGAGATTTGGTTAATGTTTCTGCTAAGCAACGTAATATAAACGAGGCTTGGGTGTATGGCATAACACGCCAAGAAAGTCGATTTATGCATTACGCTAAATCGCGTGTGGGAGCTGCTGGATTGATGCAGTTGATGCCGGCAACAGCTAAATGGGCCGCTCCACGCGCAGGCTTAACTAATTATAAACGAAGTATGATTAATGAGTTAGAGACGAACATTGCTTTAGGTACCTTCTATTTAAGCTACACATTAGATAAAATGGGCGGTTTCGAGCCGGTGGCTAGCGCTGCTTATAATGCTGGCCCAAGCCGGGCCAAAAAATGGATTGCAGAGTTCCCTTTAGAAGGTGCAATTTATGCTGAAACAATACCATTTAATGAAACACGTAATTATGTACAGCGTGTGATGGCAAATGCACATAAGTATGCTGAGCAAATGGGTTTAGAAAAAATGACTCTTAAGCAAAGAATGGGTGTGGTTCCGGGTAAATTAACTTATGTTTCTAATAAAGATTAGTCGGTGACTACTGCAGTATATTAACTATTTGGAATATGGCAATAATGATTAAAAAAAAGATATGTGTTTTAGGCGGAACAGGTTTTTTAGGTAACAGTATTGTTGCTAAACTCGACGCGGCTGGCTATAAAGTTAAAGTGCTGACAAGACATAGAGAGCGAACTAAACATTTAATTCTTTTGCCTAATGTGCAAGTGGAAACTTGTAATATAAAAGATACCAAGACGCTGTCATCTAGTATCACTGGCAGTGATGTTGTGATTAACTTAGTTGGTATTTTGCACGAAAGTCGGCATAATTCTTTTGAACTAGTGCATCATCAAATACCTAGGCGTTTAGCACAAATTTGTAGCAAATTAGGCATAAAAAGAATAATGCATATGAGTGCATTGGGAGCAAGTAAAAATGCACCTAGTCAGTATCTAAAAAGCAAAGCTAAAGGGGAAGCTGCGCTTAGTGAATATAGTAAAAAAATAGCAATTACTGTATTTAAACCATCTGTGGTTTTTGGGCGAGGAGATCGATTTTTAAATCTATTTGCCAATATTGTTAAATTTTTACCAGTTGTTGTATTGGCTAAACCTGAAGCCAAGTTTCAACCAATTTGGATAGAAGATGTTGCTAACGCAATGCTAAACAGCATAGAAAATAATGCTACTTATGGCCAAACTTATGAGTTAGGCGGACCAAATATTTATAGCATGAAACAATTGGTCCAAATTGTAATGAATTGCTTAAACAAGCAACGTTTAATTATTGGTCTGAATGACAGGCTCTCCTACATGCAAGCATTCATGATGGAATGGCTACCAATTAAACTAATGACTAGAGATAATGTGCGCTCTATGGAGGTTGATAACGTAACAAAGTCGACGATTAATCCTGTTTTAGGCATTAAGCCAACACCACTAGAAGCAATAGTGGGTGAGTATTTGTTAAATGAAAACTCACGTTCAATATATGATAAATATAGAAGTGCAGCAGGCCGAGCTATAAATGTCACTAGGTAATGAACTAGAAGTTTATTGCGTTGGAGGTGCTGTACGTGATGAGTTACTAGGACTGCCAGTTAAAGATAAAGATTATGTTGTTGTAGGTGGTTCTGCTGAGAAAATGGTAAACCTTGGTTATCGGCCTGTAGGTAAAGACTTCCCTGTATTTTTACATCCCGAGACACGTGATGAATATGCTTTAGCACGTACAGAGCGGAAAACGGGCAAGGGCTATAAAGGGTTTATCGTGCATTCAACACCAGAAGTTAGTTTGGAAGAAGACTTAAGCCGCCGAGACTTTACAATCAATGCCATTGCTAAATCAGCTAATGGAGACCTAATTGATTTTAATAATGGTTTAACTGATATTAAAAACAAAGTGATTCGGCATGTGAGTAATGCTTTTGTAGAAGACCCGGTACGTATATTACGTGCGGCACGTTTTTTAGCACGCTTCACTAATTTTTCAATTGCATCTGAAACCATGACGTTAATGAAACAAATGGTGGCTAATGGCGAGGTCGACTCACTTGTTTCGGAGCGTGTTTGGCAAGAGATATCCACAGGCTTAATGGAAATTCAGCCTAGCCGTATGTTTGAGGCGCTTCGTGCCTGTGGCGCGCTGAAAATACTGCTGCCTGAGTTAGACAGGTTATGGGGTGTTCCGCAGCCAGCTCAACATCATCCAGAAATTGATACAGGTGTCCATGTGATGATGGTGATTGATTATGCTGCAAAAAATGACTTTAGCTTAGCTGTTCGTTACGCTGCGCTCATGCATGATTTAGGTAAAGGTACTACGCAAGCTGATATGCTTCCTAGACATACTGGGCATGAACAGCGCAGTTTGAATCTTGTAAAGCAGGTAAGTCAGCGTCTACGCGCACCCAATGAACCGAAAGAGCTGGCACAAATTGTTGCTAAGTGTCATGGCAAGTTACATCAAGCCATGCACATGAAGCCGGCTACAATGCTTCATTTTCTAATGGAGCTTGATGCAATACGTCAGCCCACAAGGTTTGATCTATTTTTAAAAGCATGCGAAGCGGATTCACGAGGGCGAACTGGATTAGAAAAGACACCGTTGCCAGAGTTGGCTTTGATGCGTAATATGTTAGAAGTTGTAATGACGGTTAATGCAGGCGCGGTTGCAAAACAACACGAACAACCTGAACAGATTAAAAAAGCTATATTTGAAGCAAGATTAGGCGCCATAAAAAAAGCGATGAAATTATAACTCGCAGTGTTAATTTCAAGAATTTATTAGCATTAAACTACGTATTTCTCGCGTAGAATATAAGAATGAATATTTATCAATTAGCTAAGCCTTTTTTGTTTCAGCTAGAGGCTGAGCATGCACATGACTTAACGTTGAAAAGTCTAAAGTTTGCAGAAAAATGTGGATTATTAGGTTTTTATCCTTCACCAGTGCAATGTCAGCAACGAGAAGTGATGGGGTTGAATTTCAAGAACCCAATTGGCCTTGCAGCTGGCTTAGATAAAAACGCAGCAGTTATCGATGGCATGGCGGCATTAGGCTTTGGTTTTATTGAGGTTGGTACAGTAACGCCTCGCGCTCAGGCGGGAAATCCAAAGCCGCGTTTGTTTAGAGTAAAGCAAGTGCAAGGTGTTATTAATCGTTTTGGTTTCAATAATTTGGGTCTTGATCAATTAATTGAAAATGTAAAAGCTGCAAATTATCGTGGTATTTTGGGCATTAATATAGGTAAGAATTTTAATACGCCAAACGAACAAGCAATTGATGATTACCTATTTTGCATGCAAAAAGTTTACCTATATGCTAGTTATATTACAGTTAACATTTCATCACCTAACACCAAAAACTTGCGTGATTTACAAGAAAAAGAATATTTGTCGGGCTTCTTGGCTGAGTTAAAATTAGAACAAAAAAAATTAGCACAACAACATGGAAAATACGTCCCTATAACTTTAAAGATTGCACCAGATCTCACTAGTAAACAGGTGATTGATATTGCCAGTTTGTTGATGCAACATGAATTTGATGGAGTGATTGCAACTAACACTACTTTGGCGAGAGATAAGGTTAAAGGCTTACCTAATGAATACGAAATGGGTGGCTTATCAGGGGCGCCAGTGAAGGAACAATCTACCGTGGTTATTCAACAGTTAGCAAAGCACTTGAAAGGTTCACTGCCTATTATTGGTGTAGGTGGTATTCTTAGCGGTGCCGATGCTGTTGAAAAAATTACAGCAGGTGCAAGCTTGGTACAAGTATATAGTGGGCTAATTTACCAAGGTCCAAAATTAATTAGAGATGTTTGTGAAAGCCTAGGTTAAATCGTTATCTATGATGTTACCTGTTTTATATTCTTATAGACGGTGCCCATATGCAATGCGCGCTAGGATGGCTTTAAGAGAGGCTAGAATTGATGTCCAAATTCGGGAGATTTCTTTTCGTAACAAGCCCTCACATATGCTATCAATTTCGCCTAAAGGCACGGTGCCTGTGCTTATTACTTTAGATGGCAAAATAATAGATGAAAGTTTAGATGTCATGCATTGGGCATTGGCGCAATCTGCGAGCCATCCACGGTTGCAAGCTGGTAACAAATCACAGTCGGAAAATTCAACCGAGTATGTCTTAACAAAACGATTGATTGCAGAAAATGATGGCGTTTTTAAAAAAGCTTTAGATGCTTACAAATATCATGAAAGAAATCCTGAAAAAAGGCAGCAAACACATCGTGTTGCTGGTGAGATATTTTTGAAGGAATTAGAAGCTCTATTACAACAAAATCAATATTTACTAGGTTCACAATTATCACTGGCTGATATTGCTATTTTCCCGTTTATACGACAATTTGCAGCAGTAGATAGACCTTGGTTTGAGGCTTCTGAATATAATCATCTCAATGTTTGGCTTAATGGTTTAATTGAGTCTGAGTTATTCAAGAGTGTTATGCAAAAACAGCCAACTTATGAAGAATAAGTTGGTTGTTTTGGTTTCGCAAGCTATTCAGTTTCAGTTTCTAATTTAGCTTTTTTCCCAGGTTTTTTTGATGGAAATTTAAGTAAAATCTCATCTTTATCATCAACATCTACTTGAACGTTGCCACCGTTTGCGAGGCGACCAAATAACAACTCATCTGCCAGAGCTTTACGTATCGTATCTTGGATTAAGCGTGCCATTGGTCTTGCACCCATTAAAGGATCAAATCCTTTTTTACCAAGATATGCCTTCAACGCATCGCTAAAACTAACTTCAACTTTTTTCTCATGGAGTTGATCTTCTAATTGCATTAAGAATTTATCAACAACACGCACAATAATTTCTTGTGATAATGGAGCAAATGAAACTGTAGCGTCTAAACGGTTACGGAACTCAGGAGAGAATAAACGTTTAATGTCTTCTTGTTCATCACCCGTTTCTTTGCTGTTAGTAAAGCCTATATTTGACTTGGATAAGCTTTCCGCACCAGCGTTGGTTGTCATAATAATAGTGATATTTCTAAAGTCTGTTTTACGACCATTATTATCAGTTAGCGTTCCGTGATCCATTACTTGCAACAATATATTGAAGATGTCTGGATGTGCTTTTTCAATCTCATCGAGCAACAGCACGCTATAAGGTTGTTTGGTAATCACCTCAGTTAATAAGCCGCCTTGCTCATAACCCACATAACCTGGAGGTGCACCAATTAAGCGTGAAACTGCATGACGTTCCATATATTCGCTCATATCAAAGCGAATGAGCTCAATGCCCATAATGTAAGCTAGCTGCTTAGCGACTTCTGTTTTACCGACACCAGTAGGGCCGCTGAACAAGAAGCTGCCAATAGGCTTGTCACCTGTGCCTAGACCACTGCGTGCCATTTTTACTGCAGAGCTAAGTGTTCCAATTGCTTTGTCTTGACCAAAAACAACTGCTTTCAAGTTGCGCTCTAATGTTTTTAGCACATTGCGATCATCATTAGAAACACTCTTAGGGGGAATGCGCGCAATTTTGGCAACAATATCTTCAATTTCTTTGGAGTTAATAATTTTTTTCTGTTTCGATTTTGGCAAAATACGTTGTGCTGCACCAGCCTCATCAATCACATCGATAGCTTTATCTGGTAACTGTCTATCGTTAATATACTTTGCTGATAACTCTGCTGCAGAAGTTAATGCATTAATGTTGTATTTAACACTATGATGATCTTCAAATCTTGACTTCAACCCTTTTAAAATTTCGATAGTCTCAGGTATGGTTGGTTCGGCCACATCTACTTTTTGGAAGCGACGAGATAAGGCATGGTCTTTTTCAAAAATACCACGATATTCTTGATAAGTTGTTGCACCAATACATTTTAGTGTGCCATTAGATAATGCAGGTTTAAGTAAATTACTTGCATCTAATGTGCCGCCACTTGCTGCTCCTGCACCAATCAATGTATGAATTTCATCAATGAATAAAATCGAACCTGCTTGTTCAGCCAATTGTTTCATGACTGCTTTTAAGCGTTGTTCAAAATCACCACGGTATTTAGTGCCTGCTAATAGCGCACCCATATCGAGCGAATATACAACGGCATTATCCAACACATCTGGCACATCATTTTCAACAATACGACGAGCTAAGCCTTCTGCAATCGCAGTTTTACCCACGCCTGCTTCCCCCACTAATAATGGGTTATTTTTACGACGACGGCATAATGTCTGAATAACGCGTTCAATTTCTGGACCACGGCCAATAAGCGGGTCAATCTTTCCAGCTTGCACTTCAAGATTAAGGTTAATTGTGTAATTATCTAGTGCACCTTTAGGTGCTGACTCGTTTTCAACTTCTGCTTCAGCACCCTCGGTACTTTCATTTGTTTCTGGTATTTTTGCAACACCATGCGATATGTAGTTCACTACATCTAATCTTGTAATGCCTTGTTGATGGAGGAAAAATACAGCGTGAGAGTCTTTTTCACCATAGATGGCCACTAAAATATTAGCACCAGTGACTTCTTTTTTGCCAGAAGACTGCACATGCAACATTGCACGTTGAATAACACGTTGGAAACCTAGTGTAGGTTGTGTATCGACTTCGTCTTCACCATCAAGTGTAGGTGTATGTTCTTCGATGTAATTAATTAATTCAGCACGTAAAGTATCAAATTTTGCACCACAAGCACGTAGCACATCAGCTGCTGTTGGGTTATCAATCATTGCCAATAGTAAATGTTCAACTGTAATAAGTTCATGACGCTTTTGTCTCGCGTCCATAAAAGCCATATGTAGGCTTACTTCTAACTCTTGTGCAATCATTTTAGTATTCTCTTTCCTAGCTAGTCTGCTGGTTCTATAACACACTGAAGTGGGTGGTCAAACTCTCTTGAATAATTTAGTACTTGGTTCATTTTCGTATCAGCAATATCTTTGGGATATACGCCGCATACTCCAGCGCCCTTTGTATGTACTTGGAGCATAATTTGAGTAGCTTGTTCCCTATCTTTTTTAAAAAAACGTTGTATCGTGTCTACTACAAATTGCATAGGCGTGTAATCGTCATTAATTAGCAAAACTTTATACATTGCAGGTAGCTTTGGTTTAACTTCGCTAGGTTTTTCAGCGATATCGATTATAGGTAAATGATTAGCCATCTGATTCTTTAATAAACTCTTAAGGCTTATTTTGAGGCAAATGGTAAAAATATCAAGTCCCAATTGACTAGTGATTCAATTAAAATTAAATTTAAGGGAAGATTTTTATGCTTTTAACAACTTTATCTTGCGTTTGCACTATTTCAATAATGTGAACGCCAATTTTAAAGCTAGTGTTCGATTCAGGAATATCTTGGAAATGCTCTAGAACTAAGCCATTTAATGTGCGAGGGCCATCAAGAGGTAGATCTAAAGCTAGTTTCTTGTTCAACTCACGTAATAAGCTGCTCCCGTCCACTAGCCAGCTACCATCGGGTTCTTGATGATAGCTATTAATCCGGCTTGGTGCTTGGGTTGTAAAGTCACCAATCACTTCTTCGAGAATGTCTTCTAAAGTGATCAAGCCTTTAAATTCTCCATATTCATCAACGACAATTGCAATACGCGATTTATGCTCTTGAAATTGTTGAATTTGGGTGTAAAGAGGGGTGCCAGTAGGTACAAAATAAGGCGGTTCAAACGTACTGCGTAAGCTGTCCTTATCAAAATCTGTATTTTGCATATGAAGACGCAGTTCATTCATCGTTCTGCGAATATTAATAATTCCAGTAATTTCCTCTTTAGAGCCTTCACGAACTGGAACGCGCGTATGATGACTACTAATAATACGCTCTACGACTTCATCAATTGGGCTATCAAAATCAATCACTTCTACTTGAGTATGAGCGGTCATTACATCATCAACACTAATTTTTTCTAACTCAAAAATATTTAGTAAAATTGTACGATGTTTGTTGGGTAAGTATTTGCCTGCGTCACTGACCACGCTTCGCAGCTCATCCATGCTTAGCGATTCAACACCTTCACTGAAGTTTACTTTAATACCAATAATCTTTAGCCATACCTCGACGAATAGGTTAACAAACCAAACAACGGGATATAGTACTTTGAGTAAAGGATAGAGAATATAACTGCAAAATATACCGACTTTTTCTGCATGTGCAGCTGCGATCACCTTTGGCGATATTTCACTGAAAATTAAAATAGCAAATGTTAGACCTAAGGTGCTAAGCATGAGTACCCACTCACCCTCGCCAAAGAAATTAATGCTCATAACCGTCGCCAGTGTTGTTAAGGCAATATTAACGAAATTGTTACAAAGTAAAATAACACCAAGCAATTTATCTGTTTTTGATAACAATAGGCTTGTGAGTTTTGCGCCGCGATGACCTTGGTTGACCAAGTGGCGTAAGCGATAGCGATTGAGCGACATCAATGCAGTTTCTGACATTGAGAAGAACCCAGATAACATCAGCAACGCGATTAGTGTGCCAATTTGCCAAGAAAGAGGAATATTTTCCAATGTTATTTTTTGTCGCTTAGTTAAGTCTTTAGTATGCTTATATCAAGTGTAACCTTAAACAACCTAAGTGTTAATTTATTTACACTTAGGTTGGGCAGAGATCTGATTCTTTGGTTTATTTAAGCGATATTCGATATAAGAGGCTTTTTTTCTTATGGGAGTGTTTCTTCCTGCTCATTCTTTTTCTTTTCAAAGTCGCCTATTAAATTCGCACGACTCACACCTAGCAACATAGCGACAGGACATGCAACAAGCACGGAAGAATAAATACCAAACATAATGCCAATTGTCAGGGCGAGCGCAAAGTAATAGAGTACCTCACCACCAAATAGCAGCATAGAGCCCACCATAGTTAAGGTGAGTGTGTGCGTAATCACTGTGCGTGAAAGCGTACGAGTAATAGCATTGTCAATCACTTCAACAGTACCTGCTTTGCGCATTTTACGAAAGTTTTCTCTTACACGGTCAAATACCACCACAGACTCATTCACTGAGTAGCCAAGTACCGCTAAAATAGCGGCCAATACGGTAAGACTAAACTCCCATTGGAAAAATGCAAAGAAACCAAGAATAATAATCACATCATGCATATTCGCAATCACTGCGGCAACTGCAAATCGCCATTCAAAACGCATGGCTAAATAAGCCATAATGCCAAAAAGTACAAACATTAGCGCAAGGGCACCACTTTCGTACAGTTCCTCTCCTACTTGTGCGCCCACAGATTCTACGCGACGTATTTCTACACTACCGTCTGAACTTCTTAGTGCAGTAGTGACTTCTTCAGAAAGTTGTGCAATCGACATATCTTTTTTAATAGGTAAGCGGATCAACACATCTCGACTTGTACCAAAATTTTGGACGGTAGCGTCATTAATACCAATGCTGTCAATGGCCGATCTGATGTTTTCTATATTCGCGGATTGTGGATAAGAAACTTCCATCAATGTGCCGCCAGTAAAATCAACACCATAGTTAAGACCACGGGTGGCTAAAAAGAATACTGCCAAAATAAAAGTGACAAGAGAAATAGTAGTGGTTAAACGACCATAACTCATAAACGGTATGTCTTTTTTAATTCTAAAAAATTCCATAATATAGGCTCTTAATATTTATCTTGATAATGATTGTTTCGTCGTATTAGACTTGCAATCTAATTAAATTAATCTGGCGTGAATACTTGGCCAATTGATAGTTTGTTGATTTTGCGTCGATAGCCATAAATTAGATTGACTAGGCCACGTGAAATCATCACAGCGCTAAACATAGAGGTCAAAATGCCTAAAACGTGAACAACGGCAAAACCTTTAATTGGGCCTGTACCAAAAGCAAACAAGGCAACACCAGCAATGAGTGTCGTAATGTTGGAATCTAAAATAGTACCAAAAGCGCGGTCATACCCCTCACGAATGCTCGCTTGCGGAGTGTTGCCATTACGAAGCTCTTCACGAATACGCTCATTAATTAACACGTTCGCATCAATCGCCATGCCTAGTGCTAAGGCTATCGCCGCTAATCCTGGCAAAGTCAATGTAGCTTGCAGCATGGAAAGTAAAGCGACCAATAATAATAAGTTAATTGCTAGTGCTGTGACTGAGACTACGCCGAACAACATATAGTAAAGTGCCATCATTAAAGCAATGGCAGCAAACCCCCAGAGTGTAGAGTTGACCCCACGTTTAATATTATCTTCACCCATACTTGGGCCAACGGTCCTCTCTTCAATAATTTCCATTGGGGCAGCGAGTGCGCCAGCACGAAGTAGTAAGGCAACGTCGGTTGCTTCTTGTGGGCTTGCCATGCCAGAAATCTGCACACGCCCGCCACCAATTTCTTCATTAATGACAGGTGCGGTAATAATTTCTGTGCTGCCTTTTTCAATCAGTAAAATCGCCATGCGCTTACCGACATTATCTCTTGTCACGCTTTTGAATATTCCGGCACCACGACTATCAAGAGTCACATTA
>CAZJUK010000040.1:0-15465 GCA_964549145.1 uncultured Methylophilaceae bacterium | reverse complement strand
AGATCTAAAAAGCAAAGAGCTATTCGCTAAGCTTTTTGAAATCGTCCTTTTCTTTATCATTTCAATATTAATTCTTAATATAATGGGAATTAATTTAACCGCACTCGCCGTATTTGGCGGTGCTATTGGTGTGGGCTTGGGGTTTGGCTTGCAAGCGATTGCTTCAAACTTTATCTCCGGCATTATTATTATCATGGATAAATCTGTTTCTGTGGGTGACCATATTGAAATGGAAGATGGTAAGTCTGGTCTAGTGACACAGCTTAGCTTACGGTCTACAACAGTAGAAACTTATGATGGTAAAGATATTGTAATCCCCAATGAAAAATTCATTACGAGCGTATTTACTAATTGGACACATAAAAACAACAAACAACGTTACAGTGTTGGGTTTTCAGTGGCCTATAACACTGATGTTCGAAGTGTGATTGTACTAATAAAAGAAGCTGTAGCGATTCATCCTCAAGTTCTAAGTGGTGAAGAATGCACTCTCGAAGAGCAGCCAGATTGTGAAATAGATAGTTTTGGTGATAATGGCATCAATATGCATGTAGAGTTCTGGATGGAAGGCATTGACGATGGCAAGAATCGCGTCGGTAGTGATTTGTTTTTAATTATTCTTGAAACACTCCAGAAAAACAGTATAGAAATTCCATTTCCACAGCGTGATGTACGAATTATTGAAACAAAAAGTTAGCACTTTTGTGCTTCACTATATTGCAGTGCCGAGTGACAGAGTAATGGCCTTGGTAATGGATGATAGATGAGAAATTTTTAGATTTTATTGCTAAGGAATTTATGTCGTATCAATGTATTTCAATTGAAGAAGCTGAAGAGATCATTAAATCTGAAAAGGTGACCTTGCTCGATATCAGGGATGATGGTTCGTTTTTGGCTGGTAACGTTAAGGGGTCAGTTAACGTATCAGACGAAAACGTAGATGATATCGTTAGAAATTCAGATAAAGAAAACCCAGTTATTATTTATTGTTATCATGGCAATAGTAGTAAAGGTGCTGCTAATTATTTCTACAATATGGGGTTCAAAAAATCATACAGTGTTAATGGCGGTTTTGAGGTCTGGAAATTAACACGCTGATAATGCAACTCCGCTAAATGTGAAAGCCGGACGGCCAAGGTCGCTTATTTATTTAAACCTTAACACTACCTTTGGAACCAATATATTGTAATGACAGACACACCCATAGATATGTCGCTAATTGCTACAAAGACGGTCGGGCATTATAACCAGCGTGCTGAAGAGTACTGGGTTGGCACACATGATCATGATGTAAAACAGAACATCGACGTACTACTCCGATATATCCATGGACCACACCCTTTATGTATACTCGACTTCGGTTGTGGCCCTGGCCGTGATTTGATCACTTTTCGCGCCTTAGGGCATGAGCCAATTGGCTTAGATGGCTCTTCGTCTTTTGTCGACATGGCTCGTGGGCATAGTGGTTGTGAGATATGGGAGCAGGATTTTCTTGCATTGAATCTCCCTTCCTGCCGTTTCGATGGCATTTTTGCTAATGCCTCACTGTTCCACGTGCCATCTCAAGAACTACCACGCGTTTTAAACAAACTTCATTCAGCACTCAAACCAGATGGCGTTCTCTTCACTTCGAACCCGAGAGGGAGTAATGAGGAAGGCTGGAATCAAGACCGGTATGGGGTATATCATGACCTAGAGTCATGGCGCACGTTTCTAAATGCAGCAGCATTCTCTGAGTTGGAGCATTACTATCGCCCACCCGGGCTGCCACTTGATCAGCAACCTTGGCTAGCGAGTATATGGCGCAAGACTACTTTGCTCCTTTAAGCGTTATGAATGACTAACTTGATCTCAAGTGTTAATGTAGCAGTGAATAATCCTAATTAGCACTACAACTACCAAGATTTCAAACGAGAGAGTAAAAATGGCTTATACAGAAAAATTTCAAAATCTTGCTAATACAGCACGTTCCCGCGTAGAAGAAGCATTACCTGAAGATGTCGATGCTTTATTGGCTAAAGGCGCTATTGCATTAGATATTCGAGACAAGGAAGAGCATGACAAAGACCATATCGAGAGCTCGCTGAACATTAGTCGTGGAAAGTTGGAGATGCTCGTAGAAGGTGTGATTCCAGATCTTGATACCCCAATTATTTGCTACTGCAATGCCTTTAACCGTGGAGCATTATCGGCAGATACACTAACAAGCATGGGATACACCAACGCAAAATTTATAGCTGGTGGTCTTGTTGCATATCGTAAACTTGCATAGTGTTCTTCACCGCACATTCCAGCTGAATATAAGACAAGTATAAAAGTAGAATATAGCCAAAAGCTTCCAGGCCGACGTAATTTGGCTAGGTGACTTAGGCGAGAAATTTTTTAAACATGATCTATATTTAACTAAACCTAATAAATACGTAATACAAACTTATTAAGCATCCACGTTATATTTCTGAGGAACTATGAAAAAAATATACTTATTATTATTTACTATATTGCTGATTACTCCTGCTATTACAAGCGCTTCTGATTACCGAAAATTGTTTGAAGTAGCTAATCCATCCGTCGTGGTGCTATACACGATTGAAAGACAAATAGATGCTAGACAAAAATCTAAAGAAGTTTCAAGACGAGGACTTGGTTCGGGCTTTGTAGTGGACACTGACGGGCACATTATAACGGCTGCACACGTTGTACAGACTGCTGATGCGGTGCAGGTTGAGTTTGTTGATGGCACAAAAGTGACTGCTCATGTGATAGCTTCAGACACGGTTAAAGATGTTGCACTTCTAGCATTAGATGAGACCCCAGCTAACCTTAGCCCAGCAAAGTTAGGTGACTCAAATGACATACGTGTTGGTGACGAAATCTTTGTTATCGGAGCACCATTTGGCTTGTCTCATACTTTGTCTATTGGTCATATCTCGTCGCGCCATAATAATAGCCATGCATTGATGGGGTCTATTCAAGCAGAAACCTTTCAGACAGATGCAGCCATTAACCAAGGAAACTCTGGCGGGCCAATGTTTAATCTCAAAGGCGAGGTTATAGGCGTCGTTAGCCACATTCGTAGCAAGTCTGGCGGGTCAGTAGGTTTAGGGTTTGCAATTACATCGAATGAAACTGTAAAAGCACTATTTACACAGCATATGACATGGTCTGGAATGAGCGGCATACAATTAACCGGCCCATTGGCTGAGGCATTAAATATCCCTCAAACATGGGGATACTTAGTACAAAAAGTGGCATTAAACTCACCTGCAGAACGCTTAGGTATTCAAGCGAGTCGCATACCGGTTTCTATTGAAGGTAAAAAACTTTTCATTGGCGGTGACATTATTTTGTCCATTGAAGGTATTGAAATGTCACCCGATACGGCAGAGCTATTTCGAGAAAAAGCAAAGCAAATAGAAAATGGTACTGAGATAACAGTGACAGTATTACGTGCTGGAGAAAAGATAGAACTAACAGCACCTTTTAAAAAACAGAAATGCAAACACTGCCAACTTATTCAACAAAAACTGAAATAATACTTTGTAATAAAATAAGCAGGCAATGTTTGATAATTTAACTTTAATATTAATGAGATGCCATGCTTAAAACGATATCATTAACGGCTTTGGCACTTGTGGCTTTTGCAGGAAATTCTGTTCTGTGTCGTGTGGCTTTGAATAATGATGTTATTGACGCTTTTAGTTTCACTTCAATCAGGCTGGTCTCTGGTGCTATATTTCTACTTTTTTTAGTCGCAATTAAAACCAAAAAAAGAATAAATGTTAAAAATGGTAGTTGGTCATCAGCATTCTTTTTATTTTTATATGCTATTGCATTTTCATTTTCATATACCAAATTAAATACTGGTGTAGGTGCATTAATATTATTTGGCTCGGTTCAAGTCACAATGATTTTATCTGAGCTGTTAAAAGGGAAAAAACTTTTTTTAATTGAGTATGCCGGCTTGTGCCTCGCATTCTTAGGGCTGCTTATTCTTTTAACACCTAGCATTTCTGCTCCTTCATACACAGGCTTTGCATTGATGGCTGTCTCTGGCGTCGCTTGGGGGTTTTATACCTTAGACGGTAAGGGTTCAAAAAACCCACTTATTGATACGGCTAACAATTTTTTGAGAACACTGCCTTTTGTTGTTTTGGTTACACTGTTAACTATTGACACTCTCCAAATATCAAATCATGGTGTTGTATTGGCTATAGTCTCAGGCGCCATCACATCAGGGTTAGGGTATGCAATTTGGTACTCTGCACTCTCAGGATTAACCGTGAAACGGGCAGCAATTATTCAACTAGCCGTTCCAATAATTGCTGCCTTTGGGGGTGCTTTATTTTCTAATGAATTAATCACTATTAAATTAACAGCCTCATCGATACTTGTACTGGGTGGAATTTTAATCGTGTTAGTTGGTAAACAATTCGCTGAGGAATTGACGAGACCCAAAACTTAATAAAGACTGATTTCAAAACAATTATTTACTTGCGTTTGAAGTCTTTTTTTAAAATACAATATTACAATATCTTAGTTAAAAACTATTTCATTAGCTAACAAAAAAAGGCAGTCTATTTAACTAGATTAGTCAATTCGGGCTATTGTTTAAATAACAAACTAGTTAATAATAAGCTGCAGAAAGATTTAGTAGTATCTTTTGTATATAAATTTATAAGTTAGGCAATCTTTAATGGAAGTTGATTTAGCCTTTGAAGTAGCTGAGGTAAGTTTTGATGAATTTGAACGTCGAAAAACTCCAAGAGAAAATATTTCTTTAATCGAAATTCAAAACAAAGCATTTCTCGCGCATGTGTTTAATGAACCAAAAATTGACATTGGCATAGAGGTCAACGAAGTTGCCTTTGATCAATTTGAGCGTAGAAAACAACCTCGATAAGTTTTGATCAGGTGATTTATCAATTAATCTCATCTCAATATAATTAAACAATATAGTTAAGCATCAGCCTCCTATATTTCTCGCCGTGTAGTATTAGTATTATGTGATTAAGAGCACTTATTTATTTGAGTTATTACGGTTAAATCAACTTAGATAAATTTATACGGATTCTGATATGTTTAAACTATTAAGTTTTATCGTTGCTGCCTTATTATTGCTATTTGTTTACACAACATATTCTGAAAATCCTCACTTTTTATCGCAAGAAATTGATAATCAGAAACAATCTTTTTCTCAAGAACATCAGTTTTTATTAACAAACATAAACGGCAACCAACAATCATTAGATGAGTATATTGGTCATGGGCAATGGGTTGTCGTTAATATATGGGCAACGGCTTGTCCCTTTTGTCGAGAAGAATTATTTGATCTTGCAAGTTTCCATGATCGTCACCAAGATAAAGATGCCGTTGTTTTAGGGCTGACTTTAGATTTAGCCACTTTTGGTTTTCCTGACAAAGCTTATTTGACAAAGTTTGCCGAGAGCTACCTAATCGATTACCCCCTATTTTTAGTAAGTGGTGATATTGCCAACAAAGTGGTTGGCATACCCGTTAATAGAGTGCCGATGACGCTCTTTTATAACCCAGAAGGCAAACTGGTTTATGAAACAAATGGCATGGTAGACGAAGAAACACTAGAAGCTGTAATCAAAAACAAAAAAATACCCTATCGGCCTGCCTTGGAACAAAATGCAACGCATATTAATAACCCTAATGTAAAGTAATCTATACTGGCATCTTGAAAAAATTTACTCTCGCTGTTTTCAGCCGTTATGCACAATTCATTAGTCAGTAAAAAAAATCTGATTTGCAATTTGTAATGCCTAGCAATTTAAACTAGTATTTATTATCGCTAGCTTAAACCCCTTAAGCTATATTTCACAAATGAACATATATCAATGAACTCCATCTTCATAAAACCCATCGAAAAATTAATTTCGCAAGAAAAATTACTACCAACATTTAAAGATAAAATACTGCCACATTATGAAAAAGTAGCAGACTATTTAGCTAAGCAGCATAGTATTAAAAAATCAAATTTATTAGTCGCGATCAATGGCGCCCAAGGCACTGGAAAATCGACACTTGCCTTATTTCTTCAAGCAATACTGGAAGCAAAAGGCAAACATGTTGCCGTGTTGTCTATTGACGATTTATATTACACGTTTAATGAGCGCCAAACACTTGCTACTGAAATACATCCACTATTAAAAACACGCGGCGTACCTGGCACACATGATTTAACCTTAGGCCAACAAGTAATCAACCAGCTTCTGAATGTGCAGCAAGATGATAGCGTTGTTGTCCCCGCATTTGATAAAGCGCAGGATGACCGTAAACCCAAGACTGAATGGCCAACAATTAATGGTCCTATTGATATTATTTTGCTGGAAGGTTGGTGTGTTGGTGCAAGCTCAATGCCAGAAAGTACTTTGCATACTGCCATTAATATATTGGAAGAGACTGAAGACCAAGGTCAGCTATGGCGCAGATATATTAACGATCAATTGATCCAACATTATGAACAATTTTTCAATCAATTTGATTTGTTAATCATGCTAAAAGCGCCTAATTTTGACTGTGTTAAACAATGGCGAACACTGCAAGAAGAAAAGTTGGCAAGTAAAATGCAAGTAACGCTTAATAATGATAAAACTACTACAAATGGTGCGTTAATAGCACCGCTAAAAGGCCTAATGAACAATAATGCACTAAATAGGTTCATGATGCACTATGAGCGCTTAACAAACCACATGCTAATAGACATGCCTAAACGCGCTGATGTTGTAATTGAGTTGGCGCCGGACCATACGATTATGCAAACTGAATATCACAATAAGAAAATCAAATATGGATAGCCAGTTAGTTATATTTAGCGACCTTGATGCAACGCTTCTTGATCATAATAATTATAGTTTTAATGCGGCCAGTGTGGCGCTAGATAAACTTAAACAAGCTGAAATCCCATTAGTTTTAAACTCAAGTAAAACCAAACCTGAAATGCAGCGTATTCGTAACAAATTAGATAACCACCATCCCTATATTATCGAAAACGGTGCGGCCCTAATTGTTCCACCAAATTATTTTGATAACGGAGCCCAAGAAGTTATCAACTTTTCATCTGAATACCAATTTATTTTAGACACTTTATCTGACCTTAAAAAGCAGGGGTTTATTTTTCGACATTTCAACGCCCTTACCGCTAAAAATGTCAGTGATTTAACGAACTTAAGTCTAGCAGATGCCAAAATGGCAAAAGAACGATTTGGGTCTGAACCATTACTTTGGGATGATAGCGAAGAAAACCTAACACGCTTCATAAAAGTTATTAACGAGAAACAATTAAAACTCATTAAAGGCGGTCGTTTTTATCATGTCATTGGTTTGTTTGATAAAGGTGTTACGGTTGAATACTCGCTACAGTTTTTTAAAAATAAATTTAAACATAAAAGAATTGTTTCAGTTGGTTTAGGTGATAGCCCAAACGATTTACCGATGTTACAAACAGTGGATATACCCATTGTAATTAAATCGGCACGTTCAATAGAAATGAAGCTTAACAACTCAAACGCTATATTTAGCAAGCACGAAGGCCCGACAGGCTGGAACGAAGAAATTATAAAATTACTAGAAAAAGGAAGTTAGCAATGGGAGATTTTTATCAAAATGGGGTAGTAACTACCTTACATAATTTAACAAGACGGCCAGTTGAAGACATTGAAGCTGAATTAAAACAGTTTAGTAAAACACGGCCAATGGCGCTCATTTTACCCTCACTTTTTTCTGAGCTTGAAGGCCCTGCGCTTAAAAATATTGTACAAGAACTTAAGCAAGTAGATTATTTAGAAGAAATCATCATTGGTTTAGATGCAGCCACAGAGACACAATACAAATACGCATTAGAGTTTTTTAGTGAATTACCACAACGCAAAAAAATTCTATGGAACGAAGGTCCTAGATTACAAGCAATCGACCAAAAACTTAAAGAACAAGGCATATCGCCAACTGAAATTGGTAAAGGTAGAAATGTTTGGTTTTGCATGGGTTATGCACTAGCCTCAGGTAGAGCAAAATCAATTGCAATGCATGATTGTGATATTTTGACTTACAAACGTGATTTGCTAGCAAAGCTTATATACCCTGTAGCTAACCCAAACTTTAACTATATGTTTTGTAAGGGGTTTTATTCTAGAGTAGCTGATAAAAAAATGAATGGCCGTGTTAATAGGCTATTAGTTACCCCATTAATTAGAGCACTTAAAAAAACATGTTCACCTAGTGATATTCTCGATTATTTAGATAGTTTCCGTTACTCCTTGGCTGGTGAATTTTCATTTCGATCTGATGTAATCAGTGATATTCGTATCCCTAGTGACTGGGGGTTAGAAATTGGCGTGCTATCAGAGCTTAAGCGTAATTATGCAACAAATCGCATCTGCCAAGTCGACATCGCTGATATCTATGACCACAAACATCAAGACCTATCGCAAGATGATGCAACGAAGGGTCTAGCTAAGATGAGTACTGATATCTCAAAAGCCTTATTTAGAAAATTAGCTACTAATGGCGAAGTGTTTTCAACAGAAACGTTTAGAACGATTAAGGCGACTTATTACCGTATGGCTTTAGATTTTATTGAAACATACCAAAATGATGCCGTATTTAATGGTTTGAAATTTGACCGGCATAAAGAAGAAAAAGCCGTTGAAACATTTGCCCAATGCATTATGGACGCAGGTAGCTCTTTTCTAGACAACCCAATGGATACACCATTTATTCCTAGCTGGAATCGCGTCATTAGCGCGCTGCCGACGATTCAAGAAGACTTTTTAGCTGCAGTAGATGCTGACATGGAGCAGTACTCGTAAACTATGGACCAACAAAATAAAAGTGAGCTACATTGCAAACTGGTTTCTCACCTAGAAAAAATTTATACGAACGTATCACATACTGCACTTGCTGACGATTTGATTGATGCGCTGCAATTAAATACGGTGTATCAAACTCCTATTCCAAACCATAATAACTGGAGCGAGCAAGACATCGTTTTGATTACATATGCAGACAGCCTGTTTAAGGAAAATGAAAAGCCATTAAATACACTAAATGAGTTTGCAAATCAACATCTTGCAGATATTGTTAGCATCATTCATATTTTACCTTTCTTCCCCTTTAGTTCCGATGATGGTTTTTCTGTAATTGATTATTATGCCGTTAATGAATCACATGGTGACTGGGAAGATATAAAAGCAATAAGCAAACAATTTAAATTAATGTCTGATCTTGTACTAAACCATATGTCTGCAAGAAGTTGGTGGTTTGATAACTATAAAAAACGTTTAAATCCGGGTAAAGACTACTTTTTTGAAGCGGAAAAAGATCTTGATATCAGCAAAGTTGTACGTCCTAGAAAATCACCACTACTAAACGAGATAGAAACTAAAGATGGAAAACGCTATGTTTGGTGCACATTTAGTGAAGACCAAGTAGATTTGAACTTTGCTAACCCCAAAGTGCTCATTGAATTTGCGAATATCATTTTTCACTACTTAGAAAATGGTATACGTGTTTTCCGCTTAGATGCCGTTGCTTTTTTGTGGAAAGAGCCTGGCTCTTCATGTATACACCTACAACAAACCCACGAAATTATTAAAGTTTTACGATTATTAATAGAGCATCACAGTCCTGATGCCATTGTAATAACAGAAACCAATGTGCCTAATCGCGAGAACTTAACTTACTTTGGTAACGGTAATGAAGCACACATGATTTATAACTTCTCACTACCACCACTCCTAATTTACACATTAATCACTGGCAATTGTAAACATTTAAAATCGTGGATGATGAGCATGCCCCCAGCCCAGAATGGCACAACTTATCTCAACTTTATTGCATCACATGATGGTATTGGGTTGCGACCGCTTGACGGTCTATTAGATGAAGAAGAAAAATACCGTATGGTCAGCACGATGGAACAATTCGGTGCGCGACTCACCCATCGACGCTCGAAAGAAGGTGTAGACAAACCGTATGAAATTAATATTAGTTTGTTTGATGCACTAAAAGGCAACACCGATGGTGAAGATGCCTTTCAAGTACAACGTTTTCTTTGTGCGCATACCATTATGCTTGCTTTAGAGGGTCTTCCTGCTTTTTATATTCATAGCTTATTTGGCACTGAAAACGATTATAACCGGGTAGAACACTCTGGCAATAACCGCTCGATTAATCGATCTAAATGGGATATTAGTGCATTAGGCGACGTGCTTAATGATGAAAAAACACATCATCATATTATATTCAACACCCTGCAAAATAGAATTGCTATTCGTAAAAAACAAACAGCCTTTCACCCTAATGCCACTCAGTTTACTTTGCATTTTGGCACAGAAATTTTTGGTTTTTGGCGCCAAAGTTTAGATAGACAACAATCAATTTTTTGTATCAATAACATTAGCAACAAAACCCAAAACATCCCGCTATCCGATATTAACTTAATTAGCACTGATCATTGGATAGACTTATTAACTGGTCATCCTATTAGTGATATGTATCAAAGCGTCACTTTGCAACCCTATGAAAGTTTATGGTTGAGTAATAAATCTTAATTGAAGAGTGGCAAGTTGCCACACTCCTTCCTTAAAAATAGAAAATTAATGCCATAAAACAGGGTCGATGTTATAAAAGGTTTGTAATTGCTTATATAAGGCTGGTAACCTTTTTTTCATTTGCATCGGTTTCTCAAAAAAAGACTCACTTGCCACCGCAAAAAACTCAGCGGGTGAAACCGTGCCATACTCATCTAATACTTTATTTTCAGCGCGTTTTGCACGTTCATGCAATGCGTTGAACTCTTCACTTAACACCTTATTCCATTCTTTATATTGCGACTTATTTCTCAACATTGGCAAGCCGTTCATATGGCCACTTTGTTCATCTAATTTATGGGCAAATTCGTGTATCACCACATTGTGACCATCCTCAGCATTGACCGAACCATGTCGAATATCTGCCCATGACAACACAATCGGACCACGCACCCAAGACTCACCAGCTCGTTTGCTAAGCTTTTTAGTGGTCAGCAAACCATCATGTTGCACTTCATGGGCGGTGTACGCAATTGGATAGATTAAGATAGATGAAAAACCACTGAAACGACGTTGATTGCCTTGCAACAATAGCAAACAAGCATTGCCTGCCACAGTCACTTTAATATCATCTGTAATCTCAACCCCTTCGCGGCCAATAAACTTCTTTTCATCCAAAAATATATTAATATGGCCATGAAATTCTTCGTGTAAGGCTTGTGGTAACTTCGAATAAAGCATCACATACTTTTGCAGAATCGCGATCCGACTAGCAGGCAATGGCGTTTTAAATAATTTTTTCCTGCGTGTGTCGCGCACATATTTATACAAATACCATAACAACACCGCGGAAAAAACTAGACCGAATAAAATAATCAGACGCATAAAGGTTTAAATTTTCATTCTCTATAATGATAATACAAGGGCATCAATTGAATTACGCTTATGATTATTTAAGCCGTTCTTAGGATCATTAGAGATCGTGTCAGCGACAGCATGTTTAACATGACTTGAAACTGCTTTATCACAGGGTTTACATTGATCCATAAAAGTAGAGCTAATTCTATCAGACCATTTTCTATCTTTTCTGAATGTAGTTGGTTTTTTGTTTACTCCAAGTTCATCTAATATTTGTGCTTTATATAAATCGACTGCTAAGCAATCCCCAAACGCATAATCTTGCATGCCTTGGCATGTCACCATAGTACGGCTTGCTACTTTTATTAATTAATTTTTTTGAGCCTTATCATATACAGTTAAAGCGGATGCAATATATTCAAGCAGCTATAAAAAAAACAGGAGTTAATCTGCTTTTTTTAGAACCAATGTCATTCATCAAACCTAAACATCAAGGTTACTGACCCCTAAAGCATTACTTTCGATAAAGGCGCGTCGCGGTTCAACATTGTCGCCCATTAACGTAGTAAATATTTCATCGGCTGCGATGGCGTCGTCAATTTGTACTTTTAGTAAACGACGTACTTGTGGGTCCATGGTGGTTTCCCATAGCTGACTTGGGTTCATCTCGCCCAATCCTTTATAACGTTGTATTGCAACGCTATGTTTAGCTTCGCCCAATAGCCAATCTAAGGCTTGTTTAAAGGTGGTGACAGCAAGCTCTTTTTCGCCACGTTTGACTATCGCCCCCTCACCTAACAAACCATGCAGCATAGAAGACATCCGATTAATTTGACGATAATCACCGCTACCTAAGAACTCTGCATCGATAATACAAGATTGTAAATTACCATGTACGAATTTATTCACTTCAAGGCGGTAAGCACTTTCTTCTTCATCAAAAGCAATGAGTACTTCTGAACCAGTAGCACCTAAAATTGGACGTAATTTTTCTGCTGCTAAGTTGGCTGATTTTTCTGAGCTTAAGTCTATATCACCAACGTCTTGTATGGCACGTAACACACTTTCATCATACAGTCTTGCAATACGGCGAATCACCGCTTCGGTTAGCACCATTTGTTTTGCAATATCTTCTAACGACTTCTCTTTAAGAACATCACCATTGGTTTTTGTGGTGAGCTCAGCATCTTTTAATGCTGAGTTGAGTAAATAAATTTCTAATTCTTGATCATCTTTAAGATACTTTTCTGCACGGCCTTGTTTCACTTTATAAAGCGGTGGTTGTGCAATGTAAATATGGCCACGTTCAACTAACTCCGTCATTTGGCGATAGAAGAAGGTGAGTAATAATGTTCGGATATGCGCACCATCGACGTCAGCATCGGTCATGATGATAATGCGGTGATAGCGTAGTTTCTCAACAGCAAAGTCTGCTTTACCAATACTAGTACCTAGCGCCGTAATGAGTGTGGCAATTTCTTGTGAGCCTAGTAGCTTATCAAATCTTGCTTTTTCAACATTAAGAATTTTACCTTTTAGCGGTAAGATGGCTTGGTTTTTACGATCACGCCCCTGCTTGGCTGAACCACCCGCGGAGTCACCCTCCACTAAGTACAATTCACATTTTGCAGGGTCTTTTTCTTGGCAATCAGCAAGTTTACCTGGTAAGCCCATGGTGTCCATCACGCCTTTACGACGTGTTATTTCTCTTGCTTTACGTGCTGCCTCGCGTGCCCGTGCAGCATCGACAATTTTACCGCAAATTATTTTTGCATCCACTGGGTTTTCTTGCAAAAACTCTGTTAGTTTAGCGGCAACAACTTCTGAAACGACAGGCTGAACCTCACTTGAAACCAGTTTATCTTTGGTTTGTGATGAAAATTTAGGATCAGGTACTTTAATCGATAAAACGCAGGTAATACCTTCACGCATATCGTCACCCGCCGTATCTACTTTAGCTTTTTTAGCAAAATCAGTTTGATCTATATATTGATTCAATGTGCGCGTCATTGCGGTACGTAAGCCTGTTAAATGGGTGCCGCCATCGCGTTGCGGAATATTATTCGTAAAACATTGGACGGTTTCAGAATAAGAGTCGTTCCATTGCATGGCTACTTCTACCGTCATACCGTCTTTTTCGCCAATTGCATAAAATGTTTTCGGATGCAGCACCGTTTTTGATCGGTTCATGTACTCTACAAACCCTTTTACACCGCCTGAATAAGCAAAGTTTTCAGATTTACCATTACGCTGGTCAATAAGTTCTATTTTTACACCATTGTTTAAAAAAGAAAGTTCACGAATTCGTTTTGCTAATATTTCAAAATGGTATTCAACGTTTGTAAAGGTTTCTGTAGAGGCTAAAAAATGGATTTCAGTGCCGGTTTTTTCAGACTTGCCCGTCACCTTTAACGGGGCTTTTGGCACGCCATTTTCAAATTCCATTTGGTGCACTTCACCCTTGCGGTAAACTTTTAATTTCAACCAATCTGAAAGTGCATTAACAACAGAAACACCCACCCCATGTAGACCGCCTGAAACTTTGTAAGAGTTTTGATCAAACTTACCACCAGCATGCAATTCTGTCATAACGATTTCAGCTGCTGAGCGTTTTGGGTCGTTTTTATCGTCATCTTTAACATCGGTTGGTATACCGCGTCCATTATCTGAAATGCTGATTGAATTATCAGGGTGGATAATAACTTTAATGTCATCACAATGACCTGCCAAGGCCTCGTCAATGGCATTATCGAGCACCTCGAATACCATATGGTGCAAACCGGAGCCATCGGACGTGTCGCCGATATACATGCCCGGTCTTTTACGCACAGCATCTAAACCTTCTAGAATTTTAATGCTGGATGAGTCGTAATCTTCTGCTGGTGCTTTTGCCATAATAGTTTTCAGTTTCTTTTAAATTTTATGTGGTGTTTTTTTAATCATTAAATACGCATTGGCATAACTACATATTTGTAATTATCATCTTCTGGTACAGTAATTAAACAACTGCTATTTGCATCAGCAAATGAGAAATTAATGGTTTCCTGCTGTGTGTTATTTAATACATCAATTAAATAGGTGACATTAAACCCAATATCAATTGGTTCTTGCTTGTATTCAACTTCTAATTCTTCTTCTGCTTCTTCTTGTTCTGAATTAGTGCTGATTAATTTAAGATTGTTTTCATTTATCACCATACGAATACCACGATATTTTTCATTTGATAAAATAGAAGCACGTTGCATTGCAGTGAGCACTTCTACTCTGTTAATGGTAAACGTATTTTCATGGCCTTTAGGAATAACCCGATGATAGTCTGGAAACTTCCCATCAATCACTTTTGAAATTAATTTAATTTTATTAAATTCGAAATTCACTTGGCCTGAGCCAATCTCAATATTAATTTCTTCATCTGTGTCATCTAGTAACTTAATCAATTCAATCACCGTTTTTCTTGGCAAGATAACTTCATTTTTTTCGTAAGTTTGCTGTAATTCTGTAGATGTGAAACTTAAACGATGACCATCTGTGCCAACCAAATTCAATCTATTTCCTTCAACCTCCAATAATAAACCATTAAGGTAGTAACGAATATCTTGTTGAGCCATTGCAAACTCGACCTGCTTAAGTAAACGCTTAAACTCCAATTGACTGATTTTAATGTTGATTGTTTCACCTGGCGCTTTGGTCATAATAGGATAATCAGCAGCAGGCAAGGTTTGTAAGTTAAAACGACTTTTACCTGCTTTAACTGTCATGCGACTATCTGTCTTTATCATATTAATATCAACTGAGTCAGGTAATGAACGGCATATATCTAAAAACTTTTTAGCAGACAAAGTCGTAGATAAGTCCTCTTCTAATGGAGTACTTATATTTAAAGAAATTTGCATTTCTAAATCTGTAGCAGTCAATTGAATATTGTTATTACTTGCTTCTAATAATAAATTAGACAGTATTGGTAAAGTATGTCGGCGCTCTACAATACTGCCTACACTCATTAAAGGTTTTAGCAACGTTTCTCTGTTTATTTTGATTTGCATGGTTGTGCCTA
>CAZJUK010000039.1:0-15567 GCA_964549145.1 uncultured Methylophilaceae bacterium | reverse complement strand
ACTAAATCAAGCTGATGCTCCAATCTATCACGAATCTCCCAAGCAATGTTCATGGGCGCTTCGTCACCTTCAATCTGTAATGTCATACTTAAAATAGGCTCACCTAATTCACCTAACAATGCTTGCACCACATGATGATTTGGAACGCGAATACCTATTGCGCTTCGTTTAGGATGTTGCAACCGGCGTGGCACTTCTTTGGTGGCTTTTAAAATAAAAGTATAAGCGCCTGGTGTATTGGCTTTAAGTAACCGAAACTGGCTGTTACCAACTTGGGCATAAGTAGCCAAAGCACTTAAGTCAGCACAAACAACGGTAAATAGTTGATGTTGGTCGACTTGACGAATTTGACGGACTCTATCTTGTGCTACTTTAGTGCCCATCATGCAGCCTAATGCGTAGCTTGAATCGGTCGGATAAGCAATGACGCCACCGTCACGCAAAATTTCTACCGCGTGTTTAATGAGTCTTGCTTGCGGGTTCTCAGCATGGATAACGAAGTATTGTGCCATTTAATTCAAATCATTTTCTTTAAACTAAATATTGGGCTTCATCCCAATCGCCCCAAATAGGAACACATTTTTTTGGCAATTCTGAAATACAACCCATCTCCATATAAGAAATACCCGGACCGTGAAAGTCTGACCCTAAAGATGATTTTAGACTGAATTTGTGGGCAATTTCTGCAAACTGTTGGTATTGCGATGGTGTATGGCTGCCAGTAACAACTTCAATAGCGTCGCCACCATAGCTTCTAAATTCATGCATTAATAAATGTATATTTATTCTACCTAAGTCATATCGGCCAGGATGTGCAATAACAGCATAACCACCACTTTCTCTAATTAGGGTAACCGCTTCTTTTAAGCTCATCCATTGATGATCAACAAAGCCTGGCTTGCCTTTTACTAAAAACTTTTTAAAAACTGCTTTTATGTTTTTAGCATGGCCGTTTTCTACTAAAAACCTTGCATAGTGCATACGCGTAAGAATACCTTTACCCGCAATTTCTTGAGCGCCTTCAAAGCTACTTTCAATGCCAACCTCAGCAAGACCTTCTGCCATTTCTCTAGCACGTTGCGTTCTATTTTCTCTTACATTATCTAATGCTTGTTTTAATGCCATATTTTCGGGATCAATTTTCAAACCAACAATATGCAGTGTACGTTTTTTCCAGGTTACAGAAATTTCAACACCATCTATAAATTTCAATCCTTCTTGTTCTGCCGTTTTTCTAGCAATAGCTAGACCACCTAAATCATCATGGTCTGTCAAAGCAAGCACTTTAACTCCGCGCTTATTCGCATGTGCAACCAAATCTTGAGGCGCATATAATCCATCAGAAATGTTAGAATGACAATGTAAGTCTATAGTTGCTGGCACGATATGATTAACTGTAAAGATTGATTAAGACACATTCTAACAAAATCTAAGCAACTATAATTAAAGAACTGTAAATAGTTAGCTCTAAATAGCTTGCTGTTTTTAGAATTTTTATAATGGTTAATTTTCACTGAGGGCGCACAGCATTTAGTATGAAGGTATTTTTTGATTTATTCCCTGTCATTCTGTTTTTTATTGGATTTAAGCTTTACGGCATTTTTACGGCAACCGCAATTGCCATAGGCGCCACATTAGCACTCATTGTTTATAGCAAAATACGTCATGGCAAAGTAGAGAAAATATTGCTAATAAATGGTGTAATTATTAGCGTATTAGGTGGCATCACGTTGTTGCTGCACGACAAAACTTACATTATGTGGAAGCCTACTGTGCTTTATTGGATGTTAGCCATTGTATTGGTGATTTCAAACTTATTTTTTAAAAAGAACTTAATTCAACAAATGATGGGGAAAATGCTTAACCCACCAGCCAGCATATGGAACAAACTCAATTGGATATGGATGGCATTTTTAATTGTGATGGGTTTTGTTAACTTATACGTGGCTTTCAATTACACGGAAGATGCTTGGGTGAATTTTAAACTATTTGGCATGACGTCAATTTTGTTTATTTTTATGATGCTGCAAATATTTTTTCTTAAAGATCATTTAGTTGAATCTTTGGAAAATAAGGGCGAAAGCTAATTATGTGGTATGCCATTGTTGCTGAAGACTCCAAAGATACTCTTGATAGCCGCTTAAAAGTAAGACCAGAACATATCGCCAGACTCAATATGCTTAAAGATGAGGGCCGTTTACTTTTAGCAGGCCCCTTTCCCGTGATTGACAGTGAAGACCCTGGTGTTGCAGGATATTCTGGAAGTTTAATTATTGCAGAATTTGCAAATTTAGATGCTGCTAAAACTTGGGCAGACGCTGATCCTTATGTCGGCGTGGGTGTTTATGCAAACGTTATAGTGAAACCTTTTCGAAAAACATTACCCTAAAGAATGCTAATGAACTTAACTGAAACAATACGCAAGAGATTGGCTGTTTATGAGCCGATCAACCTTGAAATAGAGGACGATAGCGCTGCGCATGTAGGTCATGTAGGCAACACTGGAGGTGGACATTTTAATATTAAAATGACAAGCTCGCATTTTTCTGAAAAATCACAGATAATGCGACATCGTTTGATTTATCAAGCACTTAGTGGTTTAATTCCGCAACAAATACATGCACTTAGTATTATTGCAATTTCACCGAACGACCCTATTTAATGAATAAGATATTAAAACAAAAAAGTATGAAGCATAAAAGTACTGAATTATTTAACAAGTAACAAGGATTTATTAAGTTCTTCTTTTAAGGAAACACAAAGATATGAAAAAATTACTCATTGCAATTGCAGCATTAACCACATTCTCAATGTCAAGCACCTTATTCGCCGCAGGACCTGCAGCGACAGTGAATGGAAAACCCATTAAACAATCTTGGGTTGACTTTATTATGAAAGACGCACAATCACGCGGACAAAAAGGCAAAGGTCTTAAGAATGCAGTCATTAATGAGCTTGTCGGTTCTGAACTAGCTTACCAAGAAGCATCTAAAAATGGCTTTGATAAAAAAGCGGACATCTTGACTGCTGCAGAAATTGGTCAACGTAAATTGGTAGTCAATGCATTTTTAGCAGATTATATGAAGAAGCACCCAGTATCTGATGCAGATAAAAAAGCAGCTTACGCCCAATATAAAAAAGAATTAGGCACCAAAGAATACAAGGCAATGCACATTTTAGTAAAAACAGAGGCAGAAGCTAAAGCCATCATCGCCGAGTTAAATAAAGGCGGTGACTTCAGTAAACTTGCCAAAAGCAAATCACTAGACCCTGGCTCTAAAGCTAAAGGTGGTGACTTAGGTTGGTTCTCACCTGCAGGCATGGTTAAACAATTTAGTGACGCTGTCATTGGCTTGAAGAAAGGCACTATCACTAGCGAGCCAGTACAAAGCCAATTCGGTTGGCATGTTATTAAGAATATTGATTCTAGAGCAACAAAAGTACCTACATACGATAAAGTAAAAAAAGGCCTAGAGCGCACATTACAACAACGCAAATTAGAAAAACTCATGGTAGGTTTGAAAGATAAAGCAAAAATAGTGGTTCCAGGAGCTCCTAAATAATAAATAGACACACACCAGGCTGATTCAATATTTAAAATCGGCTTACTTCAGTAGGCCTTTTTTGCTGTTACTCGGCGCTATCGCTCGAGCAACACATTCTCTATTCGCCAATATTGCTTTTAGCAAATTCTATGTAATAATAAGAACTATTCTTATTCTCAATTGTCGAAATTCTTATGAATCCGCTAAACAGCTTAAAAATTGGTGAGCTTGCTACTATCAATGCAATAAATACTGATCAGTCGTTGGCTCAGCGATTGCTAGCATTAGGCTTTAGAGCAGGTAAGAGAATTAGACTAATTCGCAGAGCTAGTTTTAATGGTCCATTACATGTGAGAATCGGCTCAACAGATATTATTCTGCGTGAAACTGAAGCTAAACTCATTCAAATTTCTTTATAAAGGCCACTGCCCTGGCGGCTGTCTATAATAACAATCAAACTCATTAAGCTATGAAAAGAATCGCATTACTTGGTATGCCAAATACAGGCAAGTCCACTTTTTTTAATCGCATTACTGGCGCTTCAGCACGTGTGGGTAATTGGCCCGGCATGACAGTTGATTTAATGAGCGCAAAAATACCCGTCGGTGGAAATATTGCTGAGTTAATTGACCTGCCAGGCATTTATGATTTACATGGCTTTTCAGATGATGAGCACATTGTAAGACAGTTTTTAAGTGAACATAATGTTGATTTAGTTGTGATTGTGATTAATACATCGCAAATAGATCGCCAACTCTCCCTTGCTTTACAGGTCAGAAATTTAGGCTTACCTTCAATATTATTATTGAACATGCAAGATGAAGCAAAAAGTGCTGGCATTACTGTCGATGCGAAAGCAATGACTAGTCAAATAAAAATGCCAGTGACTTTAATTAGCGCTAAATATGGCGAAGGCTGTCCTGCAGCATTAAGCTCAGCGGCCACAGTACTATCTCAAGAAAACCTAAAGATAAACCCAAATGACATTGCTAAGCAGTTAGAAGAAGATAATCAAGTTGAGAAGGAAATGGAAGCCATCGTACGGAACACCGTAGAAATTCCCTTTACGCTAGAAAATAAATTAACTGACAATATCGACAAAGTCTTACTGCACCCCCTATTAGGTCTACCATTATTTTTCATTGCTATTTTCTTACTATTTCAATTCATCTTTACTGTTGGTGCGCCCATGCAAGAAGGTATGGCATGGGTGCTAGATGTCTTTCGTAACAGTGTACTTGAGCCCTTGTTCGCCAATCTACCAACTTGGCTCAATGGGTTGTTATTAGACGGTATATTTAATGGAGTTAGTACAGTAGCGGCATTTGTGCCGATTATTATTATATTCTTTTTAGTCATGAGTATTGTAGAGGATAGCGGTTACCTCTCACGCGCTGCATTCTTAATGGATGCGTTTATGACTAAACTAGGGCTGGATGGCCGTGGCTTTGTGATGGTGCTCATGGGTTTCGGTTGTAATGTACCAGCACTGATGGGCACACGCGTGATGCGTTCAAAAAGTATGCGTTTGCTGACAATGCTAACAATCCCGTTATCACTTTGTTCTGCTCGATTGCAAGTGTTTGTGTTCATGATTGCTATTCTATTCAAACCTAGCCAAGCTGCTTTAGTGATCTTTTCACTTTATATGATGAGTTTATTTACTATATTTCTCACTGCATTGCTGTTTAAAGGCCAGTTTAAAAATAATGAACCCTTCGTTTTAGAGCTCCCGCCTTACCGCTTCCCTACGCCCCGCCAAATATGGCTAAGAGGTTGGCAAGAAATTAAATATTTTTTAAATCGCGCCACTAAATTTATTATTTTTGGTGTGGTTATGGTGTGGCTACTGACCAATTACCCGACCAATGTTGAGCCAGCAAGTGCTGGCACAATCGCAGGGCAAATTGGTATATTCTTTGCACCTATATTAGACCCTATTGGTATTGACACACAACTTGCGATTGCCTTAATTTTCGGTTTTGTAGCCAAAGAGATCGTCGTTGGTTCATTAGCTGTGATTTATGGTCTACAAGGTGATGCTTTAATGCAGCAAATGGCACAAAACATTGATTGGGTGCAGGGCATGAGCTTTATGATATTCACATTAATTTATACGCCGTGCTTATCCACTATTGCTACATTAAAAACTGAATCAAAAAGTAGCCAGTTTATGTGGCTGTCTATCGTATGGTCACTTTTATTGGCATGGGTTATTAGTTTTATTTTTTATCAAGTTGCAAGAAGTTTAGGCTTTTAGATCCTTAGCATTCGAACTAATGCTTAGGTCCTATAAATTTTAGTAAGCTTACGTAGGCTTTCTGCTAAAATAGCATTTGTAAAAAATAACTGTCGTTTTCAAGCCTCACATGCAAAAAAAACTATTTTCAAGCCACCGTGGCAGCTCTGCCCTTTCGCAATTTCGTCTAGAAAAGTTACTCAGTAATCTACAAACTGATGTGCCTAATGTATCGCATATTCATGCCGAGTTTGTGCATTTTGTTTTTGGTGAGCAGTCGCTTTCAGACGAACAAAATATAAAGCTTAAGCACGTCCTCACTTATGGACCAAAAGCTAAAACTGAAGACCCAACAGGCCATTTACTTATAGTTATACCACGCATTGGCACCATTTCACCATGGGCATCTCGTGCGACCGACATTGCTCACAACTGCGGTTTAAATGAAATAGTTCGTATTGAGCGTGGTATTGCTTATTACATTTCAACAAACAAAAATCAAGCATTCACCACCAAAGAAGTCCAAACACTCAAAGTAGCTATTCATGATCGCATGACTGAAACAGTGGTATCAAAATTCGCCGATACCGAACAGCTCTACCATGATGCGCAACCTAAACCGATGCATAGCGTAGATATTTTACAAGATGGTAAATTAGCGTTAAGCACTGCAAACAACGAAATGGGTTTAGCGCTATCAGAAGATGAAATAGATTATCTTTTTGAAAATTTCAGCAAAATCAATCGTAATCCAACTGATGTGGAGCTTATGATGTTTGCCCAAGCTAACTCTGAACATTGCCGTCATAAAATATTTAATGCTGATTGGGTCATTGATGGTGTAGTTCAAAACAACTCACTATTCGGCATGATCCGGAATACACATCAGCTGAACCCTGGCAACACAATTGTCGCTTACTCTGACAACTCTTCGATTGTAGCTGGTCAAAAAACGAAACGTTTTTATCCTAAAACCAATGGTAAATATAGCTTTACTGATGAAGATACCCATTACCTAATGAAAGTTGAAACGCATAACCACCCAACAGCAATTTCACCATTTTCTGGTGCAGCAACCGGTGCGGGTGGCGAAATTAGGGATGAAGGCGCGACTGGTAGTGGCTCAAAACCAAAAGCTGGTTTAACCGGTTTTTCAGTCTCCAATTTAAATATCCCAAATTTTCCACAGCCTTGGGAAGCGCAATATGGCAAACCAGCGCGTATCGCTTCACCTTTGCAAATTATGATGGATGCGCCAGTAGGCGCTGCTGCCTATAACAACGAGTTTGGACGCCCTAATATTACAGGCTACTTTCGAACTTTTGAGTTAAGCAATAATGGCGAAGTTCGCGGCTATCATAAACCGATTATGCTTGCAGGTGGCGTCGGCAATATCTCGGCACAGCATTCGCATAAAAACCCAATCCCTGATGGTGCTGCTTTGATTCAGCTTGGCGGGCCAGCAATGCTTATTGGCTTAGGTGGCAGTGCTGCATCTAGCATGGATACTGGTACAAACACTGAAAACTTAGATTTTGATTCCGTACAACGAGGCAACCCAGAATTAGAACGTCGCGCACAAGAAGTGATTGATCGTTGCTGGCAACTCGGTGAAGATAACCCTATTCTTAGTATTCACGATGTTGGTGCAGGAGGGATTTCAAACGCATTCCCTGAGCTAATTAACGATGCTAAAGTTGGTGCAATATTCCAATTACGTGACGTCAAAAATGAAGAGCCTGGTATGAGTCCACTTGAGCTTTGGAGCAACGAAGCGCAAGAGCGTTATGTGATGGCAGTTTCACAAAAAAACTTACAGTTATTTGAGTCAATTTGTAAGCGGGAACGCTGTCCATTTGCAGTAGTTGGTTTAGCGAAAAAAGAACGTCATCTGACTGTGGCGGACAGTCATTTTGCTAACAAACCTGTGGATATGGATTTATCTGTTTTATTGGGAAAACCGCCTAAAATGACCCGCGATGTTATTAGCACAACAAATAAACTAAATATTTTTGATAGCAGCAACATTAGTCTGAAAGAAGCTGCAGAACGTGTGTTGCGCCTACCAGGCGTGGCGGATAAAACTTTCTTGATTACCATTGGTGACCGGTCAGTAACAGGTTTGATCGCCAGAGATCAAATGGTCGGTCCTTGGCAAATTCCTGTTGCTGATGTTGCAGTAACACTTGCTGGTTTCCAAACAAGCATTGGTGAAGCGTTTGCCATTGGTGAAAAAGCACCGCTAGCGCTTATCAATGCTCCCGCCTCCGGCCGTATGGCAATTGGTGAAGCCATTACTAACATTTCTGCGAGTGCAATAGATGATATTAGCAATTTAAAGCTTTCCGCGAATTGGATGGCACCCGCAGGCCATGCTGGTGAAGACGCTGCATTATTTGAAACAGTCAAAGCGGTTGGCATGGAACTCTGCCCAGCACTTGGTATTAGTATTCCGGTGGGCAAAGATTCAATGAGTATGAAAACAGTTTGGCAAGATCAAACTGACACCAACAATCAAAATAAGAGTGTGACTTCACCAATTTCACTTGTAGTCACAGCATTCGCAAACACGCTTGATGCAAACAAAACACTCACCCCCCAATTGCGCACGGGTTTAGGTGAGACTAAGCTTATTTTAATCGATTTAGGTCGTGGCAAAAACCGCATGGGTGGTTCATCATTGGCACAAGTCTATGGTCAAATAGGTAGTGAGGCGCCTGACGTCGATGAAGCCAATCAACTTAAAGCTTTTTTTGAGATAATTCAAACACTAAATACTGAAGAAAAACTACTGGCCTATCACGACCGCTCTGACGGTGGGCTGTTTAGCACATTGTTAGAAATGGCATTTGCCGGCCATTGCGGGCTCGATATTGATTTGGGTAGTTTGACTGGCGATGCAATTAATGTGCTTTATAACGAAGAATTAGGCGCGGTAGTTCAAGTTAAAGCAGAGCTGGCTGAGCAGATTCTTGCTCAAATTAATCAAGTATTAAATAGCTGTGCGCATTTAATTGGGGTTGTCACCAAAGGCAACAAAATTCAGTTTAACCAAGCGAATGAATCGATTTATTCTGCCACACGCTCACAATGCCATCGTATTTGGTCTGAAACTACTTATCAAATACAAAGCCTTCGCGACAATCAAGTTTGCGCTCAACAAGAGTATGATCGCATTCTTGATATTACCGACCCTGGCTTACATGCATCCCTCACTTTTGATATAGACAAAGATATTTCTGCGCCATACATTAACACTGGTCAGCGCCCAAGAATTGCGGTGTTACGTGAACAAGGCGTGAATGGTCATGTAGAAATGGCAGCTGCATTTGATCGAGCAGGCTTCGCTGCTAGCGATGTGCATATGAGCGACATTATCAGCGGTAATGTTAGCTTAAAAGACTTTACAAGCTTTGTGGCTTGCGGTGGCTTTAGTTATGGCGATGTCTTAGGTGCTGGTGAAGGCTGGGCAAAATCAATACTATTTAATGCGCGTGCTTATGATGAATTTAGCGCTTTCTTTATGCGTAATGACTCATTTGCCTTGGGTGTATGTAATGGATGTCAAATGATGAGCAATCTGCATAACATCATCCCTGGCACTAATCATTGGCCACATTTTGTACGAAATAAATCTGAGCAGTTTGAAGCTAGATTTACTATGGTTGAAATATTAGAATCTCCTTCACTCTTCTTTAAAGGCATGGCTGGAAGTCGCATGCCTATTGCTGTTGCGCACGGTGAAGGCTATACGGAATTTTCTGACACAAATGCTGTCCAAACTGTGCTGAATAAGCAACTAGTCACGATGCAGCATATTAATAACAAGTCAACGCCTACAGAGACTTATCCTTTTAATCCTAATGGGTCACCACAGGGAATAACAGGTCTTACTAGCCTTGATGGTCGTTTTAGTATTATGATGCCACATCCTGAACGTATATTTAGGGCAGTACAGAACTCATGGCGACCTGATAATTGGAAAGAAGATTCGCCGTGGATGAGGATGTTCCGCAATGCAAGAAGCTTTATTGGATAACATGGCCATTGCATTAAACACTGCCATTAAATAGCTAGTAATTAGATTTTTTTGAAACATATTATAATAATTTGGAGAAACACAACCATGAAATGGATTAAAGCCGTATTAATTGCCATGACACTTGCACTATCTTTTAATGCTAATGCATTAACTGATGTCGATGAAATGATTTTTAAAAATGCTGTGAATGATGGCGATTTGAAGGTTACAAAAAAATATATCGAAGCTGATAAAAACTTAGTCAATGAGAAGTTTTTTGGTTGGGCGCCGTTACAAATGGCAACTAACACTAATCAAATGAAAACCGTTGAATATCTTATTTCAAAAGGTGCAGAAATTGATTACGTACAGCCAAATGCAAAACATACTGCATTTCACCTTGCAGCGCTCAATGGCTTTACAGAAATGTGTACTTTACTTGCCGAAAAAGGGGCTGATGTAAACATCAAACTTTATGGAGGGGTGTCTTTAATTCGTTACTTCCGTGATGGTCAAGTACCTGAAATGGTTGATTTTTTGACAAAGCTTGGTGTTAAAGATGATGGCTGCGAAGACAAACGTTGCTTCTAAGTTTAACATTATCCTGATATGAGTCTGTTCATATAAAATGTGTGAAATGGTGTTTTAACCTAAAGATATAAACTAGCATTAAGACACCATGCACATCAAAAAAAACACTGCATTCTATAAATCACATAACACTGCTCTAAGCACTATTCTAGTGCTTATATTAACCATACTCGCAGTACCACAAGTGGCTAAACTCTATATTTTAAGTTTCCAATATAAATTCATTTCCCTAAACTCGCTGCTTCATGTGCAGCATGCTTTAGCATAAATAAACAATGTTCCAACTAATAGTATATAAAATAAAAAGTTATTTTGCATTAGCTATTTGTAGTGTGGCGCCTGCGCTAGGATGTGCAAATGCTGCTGAGGTTCCTAGCCTGCTGAATATTGATTTGCCTGTTGGTTTTGAAATCAATATTTTTGCGCATTTAAAACAAGATAAGCCACGCATGTTGGCAGTTGGGCCAGATGGTAACTTATTCGTTTCTTCAGCAAAAACTAATCGCGTACTTATGTTGCCAGATAGTGATCAAGATGGCATAGCAGAAGTTGCAATAGTTGTTTCTGACCAACTTAATAAACCGAACGGCCTGGCATTTGTACAAGACGGTTTGTTAGTCGCCAACCAAAATGGCGTAGTCAAGTTTAGTAAAGAAAATGGAGTATGGTCTAGCCCTAAACCATTTATTAATAACTTAGCTACTGGTGGACACAAACTTAAAACCATCAAACTTGGTGTAGATAATCACTTATACATCAACGTAGGCTCTAGTTGCAACGTGTGTATTGAAGACGATGCATCACGTGCCACAATATTGCGCTTTACATCAACTGGCAAACACGCAGGTGCGTTAAGAGTAGTAGGTCGACATTCTTCGTTACCACCAATTTGGGCAAAAGGACTAAGAAATTCACAAGCGTTTGCTTGGCATCCTAAAACAGGTGAAATGTTTGCAACCAATAATGGTGCTGACATGCGTTCTGATACAAAAGATGGCCTAGTCAATGACGAACTGCCGCCAGAACATTTAAATAAAATTGAAGCGGGTCATCATTACGGTTGGCCGCATTGTTGGGGTCATCAATACGAAGATCCTAATTTTGTAGGTAAAGCGGGTTTTTGCAAATCGACAACACCGCCTGCCATTACCTTCACGTCACATTCCACACCTATTGGTATTACTTTTTTAAACCAATCGCACTTTCCTGATGTCTACAAAGATGATGCAATAGTTGCACTTCATGGATCATGGAATCGCGAACAGCTCAGTGGTTATAAGTTGGCACATGTACAGTTTGAGAATGGGCAACCTAAACAAGTGACAGACTTTGCAACAGGATGGTTAAATAACAATCAAGCATGGGGCAGACCTGTTGATGTTACTGTTGGTCAAGATGGTGCATTATATGTAACAGATGATAGAACAAGTTATATTTATCGTATAAGCTATAAACAGAATTAATTATTTTAAAAGGATATATTCAAATGAATCGTATGTTAAAAATATTTACTCGATCAATGATTCTATTTTTCAGTATCACTACTTTTTCTTATGCGCAGCAAGTTAATATCGCAGGCAACGTCGTCGTGCATATCCCACATAGGCATTACATTAACCCGACACGTTTAGTACATCCGTACCTAGATATCTGGCATATGAAAGGACCACCAGCGGAAAAAGCAGCAACTGAGTTACTTTCACAACGGTTTGCCAATGTAAGCACTTGTGGTTCAAGTGAACAGGCGGACGTCGTTCTTCTATTAGAACCACATATGTTTTACAATGCGCAAATGCGTGTCTTTCATGCAGAGTTTATTGCTAAAGCATTTTTAAATGACGGTGCACCGATTACTACAATCAAACAACAAACAAGCTATAACGGTGAACTTAATATTGCACCTGAATATTTCATGAGTAGAGCTTATGAAAAAGCCATGGATAAAATAGTCAAAGCATTAGAAGAAGATGAAGCATTTATTAAAAGCCTTGATAAAGGTAAACAAGTTGCAACAAAAGCATTATGTAATACATTAGATGAGTTGCCACTATCAAAAGTTTACTATTAATTTTGACAGAGAAATAACAATGAAAAAAATCATAAAACGAATATTACATTTAATTATTATTTGCAATATTGCCATGTTGAATAACGGTATAGCGCAAGCTAAAGCGCCGATTAAAGAATCTATCTCAGGCTTGTTATCACCTGAGTCTGTGGTGCAAGCTGAGGACGGCACAATTTATGTTTCTGAAATCAATGAATTCGGCCTTGACGGTGATGGTCAGATTAAAAAGATTGATCGCAAAGGCAACGTGACTGTTTTTGCTAAAGGATTAGATGACCCAAAAGGACTTGCTCTAATTCAGGGGAAACTCTATGTGGCTGATAATAAAAGGATTTTACAAGTTAAAAGTGATGGAAATTGGCAAGTATTTGTTTCTGAGGACCTTTTCCCTAATACCCCTCAATTTCTAAATGATTTAGAAGCCGATAAATACGGTAATTTATATGTCAGTGATAGCGGCACATTAAAATCAGGTGGTGCAATCTATAAAATCAATAGAAAAGGCGAAGTCGTGACAGTTGTTGATAGTTCAAACCCTGATATTCTTGCACCTAACGGTTTGCTATTCGAAGGTCGAAATAACTTACTCGCCGTTGATTTTGAATCAGGCGTACTTTATAGAGTGAATGTAAGCACTGGGAAAACAAAAAAAATTGCTGAAGGTTTTGGCGGCGGTGATGGCATAGTCAAAGACAAAAAAGGTATTATTTATGTTAGCGATTGGAAAAATGGTGATATTTTCAAATATGCTGCTGGCGCAGTACGTATTTTAAAAAGCGACTATAACAGCCCTGCCGATATTTCACTTAGTCAAGATGGCAACTATTTATTAATACCGGTAATGAAAGCCGGCACATTAGAAACCATTAAGATTAATTGATTTATATTAATGCATAGTAAAAATCTTTGTACAAGTCATTGCTAATATGCAAAAAATTTACTATTTAAAATCTACTGAATTGAGACAAGTGACGCTTAATTGGCTAACAGTTACTGACCCAATCATAAAATCAGCAGGCGTTATTAATTTACAAAAAAGCTGGTCTGAAGGTTTGCTTTCAGTCGACATTGACATTAATCTTGAAGACGTACTTGACCCTCAAAAACCTCTCCCAGGTCGCCCTGCTAAGCCAGAATTAGTGCCACCTTTAGCGGTAAAAAAACGATCTATGCGAAGTGAAGAAGGTCGCGCCGCACTCATTCATGCGTTAGCTCATATTGAGTTTAATGCCCTCAATTTGGCCTTGGATGCTGTCTGGCGTTTTGCCAATATGCCGCAACAATATTATGTCGATTGGCTCAAGGTAGCAGCGGAAGAGGCTTATCACTTCAGCTTACTGAATGCCCACCTACAAAGTTTAAGCTATACCTACGGCAGCTTTACTGGCCATAATGCCTTGTGGGAAATGGTTGAGAAAACAAAAGTAGACGTATTAGCACGTATGGCATTAGTGCCGCGCACAATGGAAGCACGCGGTCTTGATGCCAGTCCTCCTCTACGCAATAAGCTTGCGCAAGCTGGGGATAAAAAAGCAGCTGAAATTATAGACATTATCCTACATGATGAAATTGGTCATGTGGCGATAGGCAATATTTGGTATAACTGGCTTTGTGAGCAGCGTAAACTAGACCCCATTACAACATTTGATGTGTTATGTAAGCAACATAAAGCACCCAAGTTACGACCTCCTTTTAATATGGAGGCACGCCGCAAAGCTGGTTTTAGTGAACAAGAACTTAATTTATTATAAAAATATTTAAGTTGTCAACAGATGGATAGCGCCCTCTAAGCCCACATTGTTGAGCGCATAAGTAGCTTGAGCTTGCACGATTGGTTTCGCATGATAAGCAATACCAATACCAGCCTCCTCCATCATTTTCAAATCATTCGCACCATCGCCAATTGCAATAGTTTGAATTTCTGTTAAACCTAAACAATCACGTAGCTGAATCAGCTCATGTGCCTTACGTTGCTCATCTATAATATCCCCTAAGACCTTACCTGTAAGTTTACCCTCAATAATTTCCAATGTATTCGAAACAGCATAGTCTAGCCCTAGCAATGTTTTAACGTGATTTGCAAAAAAATCAAATCCACCAGAAACCACCATAGTTATAATTTTTTTGGTCTTGCACGCAGCTACCCACTCACGCACCCCCGGGTTAAGTGTTAAGCGTTCATCAATCACGCGTTGCAATGCTGATTCATCTAAGCCTTTTAATAAAGCCACCCGTTTTATTAGGCTTTCTGAAAAGTCTAGCTTACCGTTAACTGCTGCATCGGTTATCTCTGCGATTTGTGGCTTTATGCCCATCATGTCAGCAATTTCATCAATACACTCGATGCTAATCAAGGTGGAATCCATATCCATCACACAAAGACCATAACGTTCAATACGCTGTGCATCATGCACTAATGCGCAATCAATATGTTGCTCAGTGCAAAAAGCTGAAACTTCTGGCAGTTCAGTATCTTGTGTAGGTAAATAGTATGCGAACTCACCAATTTGCATAAATTGTGTGTTACCGCCAACTAAACCATGAATATGAGTAAGATGCCCTAAGGTAAGAGAGCGACCTTGAAGAACTAAACGCATGAAATATACCCTAACATTTAACTATAATAATAAAACTAAAAATTATAGCAGTTAGCTGTTTAAGATACGAATTTAGGCTTAATTATGTTGTATTTCTTAATATGTTTTCATAGTATGAATGCTATGCTTACAGCCAATAATTATTAATCCCAAGAAAGAAAGTAATGAAATCAGTCCCACCAAATTTAGCATGGCTAAACTTACCTAATTTACCACTATCGCTAAAAGCACTTTTTGCAGGTTATTTATTGGTGATTGGTGTGGGACTTTGTATGGCTGGTTTGCAAATTATGCTTACTCATGGAATGGCAGATGGGAAATTTGGCTTATCAATAGATGATATTGTATATAGCTACTATGGTGATCGCACAGGTAGCAAGCTTGCTAGCAAGCTAAATGGGTCTATGAAGGACAAAGCACCAATCGAAGTGCGTCAAGATATTATCAAATGGGCCCAAGACGGAGCTCCTGAGTCTGAATGGGAACCGCACTTTAAAGAAGTGTTT
>CAZJUK010000038.1:0-15960 GCA_964549145.1 uncultured Methylophilaceae bacterium | reverse complement strand
TTTACAATTCGACTTTCCGTAAGCACATCAGTAAGCCAACCAGCAAAAAACATGACCTCAGAAAAGATAAACCATGCCATTCCTTGGCGGAAGGAACGGTCTACTTGTTTATTATAATATTTAGATACACTTTCATTTACAACTTCTGAAAACCAACCAAATAATAAATAAGCAAGCGTTAAACCACCGGCTATTAAAATGTACTGTCCAATAGCAATGCCATTTAACTGCATTGAAAACCCTGCCGCCATCAAGAACAATGATATTGATGCTATTAACGGCCAGAAGGATGCGCCTGGCAGGTAATAAATTTTTTCATTTGTGATCATTTTTTCTCCCGTTTCTTACTTATCTAAATTTATTCAGTTTTATATTAATTACTTAACTGTTGGTGGTGTCTCAAATGTATGAAACGGAGCCGGTGAAGGCACAGTCCATTCAAGACCTTCTTGTGCTTCCCAAGGATTTGAACTTGCCTTAACTCCACCACGAATACATTTAATAACTACGTATAAAAATAACAACTGGCTAAATCCTAATGCAAATGCACCAACTGATGAGATTGCATTAAATTCAGCAAACTGTAATGAATAATCAGGAATACGACGTGGCATACCAGCCAACCCTGTAAAATGCATTGGGAAGAAGGTAATGTTAAATGCAATTGTCGTTAACCAGAAGTGCCATTTACCTAAAGTCTCATCATACATATGACCGGTCCATTTTGGCAACCAATAATAGACACCACCCATGATAGACATCGCTGCACCAGAGAACAGCACATAATGGAAGTGAGCAACTACATAATATGTATCTTGTAATTGAATATCGACTGGTAAAATTGCAAGCACAAGGCCACTAAAGCCACCAATAGTAAACAATAGAACAAACGCTACTGAGAAAAGCATTGGTGTTTCAAAGGTCATAGACCCGCGCCACATCGTAGCGACCCAATTAAACACTTTAACGCCGGTTGGGATAGAAATTAACATTGTGCTATACATAAAGAATAGCTGACCAGCTAATGGCATACCTGTTGTAAACATATGGTGAGCCCACACAACAAATGAAAGCAATGCAATCGCTGCAGTTGCATACACCATAGAAGCATAACCAAACAATGGCTTACGTGCGAATGTAGGAATGATTGTAGAAACGATGCCAAATGCAGGCAAAATCATAATGTACACTTCAGGATGCCCAAAGAACCAGAACACATGTTGGAATAATACAGGATCACCACCGCCAGCTGCATCGAAGAATGATGTTCCAAAATGACGGTCAGTAATTAGCATTGTTAACGCACCGGCCAAAACTGGCATCGCAGCAATCAACAAGAAAGCTGTGATTAACCACGTCCAGATAAACAATGGCATTTTCATTAACGTCATGCCAGGAGCACGTAAGTTAAAAATGGTTGTAATAATGTTAATAGAACCAACAATGGATGAAACACCCAAAATATGAAGTGCTAATATCGACATGTCCATCGACATACCTTGCTGAATCGCTAATGGCGGATACATTGTCCAACCACCAGCAATTGCACCACCTGGCACAAAAATAGAAGCAACCAATAATATTGCCGCTGGAATTAACAACCAGAAGCTCATATTATTTAGTCTCGGGAACGCCATATCTGGCGCACCAACCATCATAGGCACCATCCAGTTAGCAAAACCAACGAACGCCGGCATAATGGCACCAAAAATCATAATCAAGCCATGTAATGTAGTTAACCTATTAAACTGAATAGGCTCTAAAAATTGCAACCCCGGTTCAAATAGCTCAGCACGAATACCAAGTGCTAACGCACCAGCAAACATGAACATAACAAAACTAAACCATAAGTATAGGGTACCAATATCTTTATGGTTTGTCGACGCGACCCAACGCATTACTCCTGTTGGATGATGATCATGATCATCGTGATGTGTTGCAGTTGTCGTACTCATCAGTTTCTCCTAAAAACTACAGCTTGTTCAATACTTGTAATTAATGTTTATAATTCTCTAATAATACAGTACAGCTTAGCGGGCAGATTTAACTGCTGCAGGCTGAATAACATCACCTACTGAGTTGCCTAAAGCATTTCGCTCGTAGGCAATTACAGCAGCAATATCCACATCATTTAAAATTTCTTTCCATGCTGGCATAATATTTTTACCATTTAAAATTATGTCCAAGTGACCTTCAATTGGCCCAAGAGTCACTGCACTGCCTGTCATTGCTGGGAATGCTGGAGGTAAACCAGCACCTGTTGCGCCATGACAAACCGCACAGTTTTTATCATAGACACCCTTACCTTTAGCTACCAGGTCATCCATAACCCACTCTTTATCCGCACCTGCATTAGCGGCAACAGCTGCCTCTTTTTGAGCAATTACCCAAGCGGCATAGCCAGCTTCGTCTTTTGCTACTACAACAATAGGCATATAACCATGCGCTTGGCCACACAACTCAGCACATTGCCCACGATAAACTCCTGGCTTCTCTACTTTAATCCAAGCTTCTTTTGTGAAACCCGGAATTGCATCTTGCTTGACACCAAATGCTGGAATCCACCATGCATGATTAACATCTGCTGCAGTAATTAATAATCTTACTTTTTTACCTACCGGCACGACCATTGGATTATCTACTTCCAAAAGATAATTCTCGGTTTTTTCAGCTTTATTTTTAATTTGATCTTGCGTTGTTGTTAAGTTACTAGTGAACTTAACTTCTTGATCTAGATAATCGTAACCCCAATACCACTGATAACCGGTTATCTTAATGCTCATATCAGCTGCTGCTGTATCTTTCATCGCGATAATCGTTTTTGTTGCAGGATAAGCCATTGCAACCAAAATGACGACAGGAATAATTGTCCAAATAATTTCTAACAAGTGATTTTCGTGAAACTGTGACGCTTTATGGCCTACAGATTTACGATGTTTTATGATTGAATAAAACATAAAACCAAAAACAACAACAAAAATACCAATACAGGCCCACAACATCAACATATGTAAATCATAAATCTGACTTGCGATTTCTGTAACAGGCGTTCTCAGGTTTAATGCATATGCAGCATGTGAGTTGGCTGCAAATAATGATAAAAACGCAGTACCGAGAGAGAGAATAGTTCTCTTATTCATAACTTAATCCACCCCAAAAAATGTGAACATCTAAAAAATATATCAACCAACGGAATACAATCAATCTAAACATTAGGTGTTAGATTAACTTCAAGCTAGTAACGGACAAAATAATTTAATATTTAGGGTTACTACTCAATTCTTACTTTTTGGCCAAAATAAACATCAACCAAGAAATTTGAATTTGCTAAATTAGCACATCCACCCTACCTAATCAAGAAAATGTAACTAAAATGTTACATTTTCTTATCTGAATCTTAGCAAAACTTCTGTGCGATTTGGTGCCGGGAGGGGGAATCGAACCCCCACGTTGTTACCAACGCGGGATTTTGAATCCCGTGCGTCTACCAATTCCGCCATCCCGGCTAAATTTGGAATATACATTGCTGTATAATTGCAACGAGCGATAGTATAACAAGCTCTTTGATTTATACGAAAGCAATTTTTACCCTCATTTACAATCTCATGACAAAACAAACCTTTAAAACTCAAGATTTCGACTTTCATTTACCTAGTCATTTAATCGCGCAACATCCAACTTCAAAACGTTCGGATAGCAGGTTGTTGCAACTGGATGGCTGTTCCGGACTATTACTTGACTCTCAATTTTCAGAGTTGGTTCATCGTCTGAATAAAAATGATGTTTTAGTTTTTAATGATACACGAGTGATTAAAGCAAGAATGTTTGGTGAAAAATCAACTGGAGGTGTTGTAGAGGTGATGATTGATCGTATTGTAGATGATCAAAATGCGATTGCACACGTGCGCGCTTCACGTTCACCAAAAATTGGCAGTTTACTCACTCTGGCGGATAAGATCGAAGCCGAAGTGACCGGTCGTGACGAAAACTTATTCCATCTTAAATTCTTAGGTTCACAACCTATTTTAGAATTGCTTGAGCAACATGGTAGCTTGCCACTGCCACCTTACATTTCACACGATGCAACCGAAGATGATGAGAGCAGGTATCAAACTGTTTTTGCCAAACATGCTGGCGCAGTGGCCGCTCCGACAGCAGGCCTACATTTTGATGATGAAATAATCACTAAAATAAAGCGCAAAGGTATTGAAGTTGTTTACATTACACTGCACGTAGGTGCGGGTACATTTCAGCCAGTTAAAGTGGATAATATAACTGACCACAAAATGCATAGTGAACTTTGTACTGTCCCTGAAGAAACTGTTATGCGCATAGAGGCAGCGCGTAAAAAAGGTGGCAAAGTTACCGCTGTAGGCACCACTGCACTGCGCGCGCTAGAAAGTGCTGCACAATATGGTGAGCTAACAGCAGGCAATATGGATACTAATATATTTATTACGCCTGGTTATGATTTTAAGGTGGTTGATAGATTGCTCACTAACTTTCATTTACCCAAAAGCACGCTGCTCATGTTAGTGTCAGCATTTGCAGGTTTCGAAAATATCAAGCATAGCTACCGGCATGCGATAAATCAGGAATATCGATTTTTTAGCTACGGTGATGCGATGCTGTTAGAAAAGAAAATTAACGATGTAAAATAACTTAAAATGAACGAAGTATTGAACAATTTCGTCAACATAAACACTAAACTAAGTGTTAGTAAAATAAAACCATAAGATATTGAGGAAGATACATTGAGTAAAAACTATATGAACACACGCTTAAACTTGTTTAAAAAAAGCACATTAATTACAGGTGCTTTCATTAGCGGCATTGCTTTTTCTGCTATTTCATTGGCTGAAGTGCGTACAAAAGCGACAACTACCATCAAAATACCAATGGCGGTAGAGCCATCAACTCGACCACAGACAATAGCTTACCACCCCGCTCTAATGCATTACTACGTTGCTGATGGCGGATTAGCGCCTTTAGCTAGCATGACTGAAATACCCATTTCAAAATCAAAAGTGCATGCTTTTGATAGCGAAGGCAAATACGTGAATACCGAAGGTCCAGGTTATGACAATCGCTCCGTCTATTACAACCCTGAGTCAGGGCTAATTGAAACAATCACCTATAATATCTCTAGCGCATTCGGCTTTGCACCAAACACAGGTATTTTTGGTTTACAAACTGAAGATTCGGGTGAGATTAAAAACACATCAACAGAGATCATACAATTCAACCCTGCATTTGGTGATTCATTCACGATGCCAAGTTACGACCCCGAGAACAAGCTTTATTATGCTAAACAACAACGCAGCAATAAGGTGTTTGTAGTAGACAGAACGAAACGTGAGCCAATCGCCAAAATCGATTTAGATTTAAAAGCTGCTGGGGCAAAGTATGATGATGTTAGCGATAGTTTTGTTGCTTTTTCTGGCGTCAAAGGTGAAGAACTAGTATTACTTGATATTGACCATAAGGCGGCATTGGTTTTTAATTTAAAAGGTGAATTTGTTGCCAAATGTGCGTTACCAAAAGAGTTAAAACTACACGCCAAGAATTACTACAACGGACTTGGTTACACAAATGAAATGTTATTTGTGTACAACGAAAATGAAGGTGAATTTGGTACTTATCATGGTATTAATATATACAAATAACTAGGATTATTTGTGTCATTAAAAAAAACCGCACATCTGTGCGGTTTTTTATTAAGTCACCAAAAGTTTTATATATTGCTAACTATTCAAATATATAAATTTATTCGGATGTTTTACTTACCTAATACACCAGCCAACTTACCTGAAGCCATACCAAACAATGCGCCTAAGACTGTTGAAATAGCAACCACAATCACTGGATTAGATAAATCCATCGCCGCTGTATTGCCTGCTGTCCCTGCTGTTAACCCCAAACCAGCTGTTGCAGCATAACCATATACATTAGCAGGAACCACTGACAACAGATCATTGCCTGCGACAATCACTAAGAAGAATACAGTCACCGCAATAATAACTGGTGCGGCTAGATTACCCAGACCACCCAACATGCCTGAGCTCACTAAATACAGCGCTACACCGGCAATTACTGCACCGTAGATCATACCTGCGATTGTTTTTTGTAAAGCAGGACCATCTCCACCGGTGTGAAAATAGCAAGCCCAAGCAATAAAGCCCACCCAGACTAAAGCCATTCCGCCCAAAGGACCTAACGCTAAAAATGCCCATATACCACCTAAAACTGCAATACTTAATGCTAAAGCTGTTAATTTCGACATACTTTTCTCCCTTAAAATAGATAAATCTCTTATAAAAATTATAATATTGAGTCTACTGCCAGTAACTTCTGTTAATGCAGATGTATGCCGCACTAACAAAAATTAGCTTGACCAATGCATAGTAGGCCCATTTTGGTGCATATAGTAAATTTAATTAATTTTAGGAAATAAGGCTTCCATTGCTCGAAGAGCTCAAGCTATGGGAAATTTAATCTTTTCTTGCATGAGTTTTTGGTGCATAACTCCAGTATTTACGCCACTTTCCACGTACTAAGTTAGGATATTTTTCTTTACCTAAACTTCCATTGTATCGCCCTAGCGCCCTAAAGTAATCACCATGCTCAAGGTCTAAATAATGGCGCAAAATAGTGCAGCCATAACGTAAATTAAGTCTCATATCGAATAGATTGTGATCTTTATTGCCGATAGTTTTCACCCAAAAAGGCATCACTTGCATATAACCCCGAGCACCAACTCTGGATACAGCATATTTTTTAAATGCACTTTCCACTTGCACTAACCCCAACACAAGCTGCGGATCAAGGCCCGCACGTTTTGCTTCGTAATAAAGTGTTTTTAAAAAGTCTTCGCGGTAGGACGTGGACGTATTGGGTATACGTTTTTTTAAGCGAATAGACATATCATTTAGCCATTCTTTGCCATCTTGCTCATTCGCAAAAATATTATCAGGCACAGCCAAGTCGCTAACAGACTCTTGCATAACTGCTTTAACAGTATTTGAAAGCGCTTCTTCACGTTGGTTGCCTGCAAAAATACTACTTACCCAGAACACCAACATCATAATAACGATCAATTTTTTAATCATATGGCTTGTCATCACCCCTACTGGGCAAGCAAGATTAATGCCTTTATACTAAAATAGACAAAATATGTTGCACTGCGTTGGTCAACTCAACGTCTTCCGCATCTTTATGTTGGCGCGCCTTATACTCAACTTTCCCTTCGTTTAAGCCACGTTCACCAATCACGATTCGATGCGGAACCCCTATTAAGTCGCTATCTGCGAACATAATGCCAGGTCTTTCATTACGGTCATCCAGTAATACATCAACCCCTGCGCTAAGTAATTCTTGATATATTTGGGTGGCCACATCACGCACTTGCTCACTTTTATGCAACCCAATAGGACAAATAACAACGGCAAACGGCGCTATGTTTATTGGAAAAATAATACCTTTTTGGTCATGCCCTTGCTCAATTGCGGCACCCACGATGCGCGACACCCCTATGCCATAGCAGCCCATTTCCAGCGGCTTGCTTTGTCCATTTTCATCTAAATAGGTAGCACTCATCGCTTCAGAATATTTAGTACGTAACTGAAATATATGCCCAACTTCAACACCACGACAGAGGGACAGCGTACCTTTACCATCTGGACTAAGATCGCCATCAACAACATTTCTTATATCGGCTACCAAAATAGGTTCTGGTAAATCACGTCCAAAGTTAACACCTGACAAATGATATTTAGGTTTATTCGCACCACAAACAAAATCGCTCATATTGCTAACTGTCTCGTCAGCAATTACAAGTACATTAGCAGCCACACCAACGGGACCAATAAAGCCAGGTGGGCAATTCAAATGTGCACGAATTTCTTCTTCAGTCGCAAACCTGAATTCCGCAAACCCCTCTGCCTTACTAAGCTTAAGCTCATTCAACATATGATCCCCACGCAGCAAAGCAAGGTAAAATTGTACTTGCGACTCTTGATTGCCAACCATTAGGGCAATCGCCTTCACTGTGCGATTAACTTCTATACCTAAAAGTTGTGCCACGTCTTTACAGGCAGTTTGTTTAGGCGTTGCTACATCTTGCATCGTCTCATTAGCTTCAGCACGCTTACCTTGCGTTATCGCCGCAGCCAACTCAACATTGGCCGCATAATCTGAGCTTTCACAATAAGCTAACGCATCTTCACCACTTTCAGCCAAAACATGAAACTCTTGCGACCCATCACCGCCAATTGCGCCGGAGTCGGCTTTAACCGCGCGAAACTCTAAACCTAAACGTGTGAAAATATTGGTATAAGCAATCTGCATATTGGCGTAAGTAGCTGCTAAACATTCATAATCGGCATGGAAAGAATAAGCGTCCTTCATTAAAAACTCACGCGCACGCATTACACCAAAACGCGGACGTATCTCATCACGAAACTTAGTTTGTATTTGATAAAAATTAAGTGGTAATTGCTTATAACTACTGACTTCTTTACGTGCAATATCAGTAATCACTTCTTCATGCGTGGGACCGAAACAAAACTCTCTTCCATGCCTATCTTGAATTTTAAGCATTTGCGGGCCAAACACTTCCCAGCGATCTGTTTCATCCCAAAGTTCTTTCGGTTGCACCGCTGGCATTAATAATTCCAGCGCGCCAACCTTGTTCATTTCTACCCGTACAATATTTTCGACTTTACGTAATACACGTAAACCTAAGGGCATCCAACTATACAAACCACTGCTCAGCTTTTTAATTAATCCGGCTCGCACCATCAGTTGGTGACTAATTAGTTCAGCATCGCTGGGTGCTTCTTTTTGCGTAGAAATAAAAAATTGAGAAGTGCGCATAGTTATTCTTATCATTAAGAGAGAGTGGATTTTATCGCGAATCGACTTACAAGTCAGCTAATTACGTTTGGTTTGTTATTTTTATCAGTCTTTGCCGATTGGACTATCTTTGGGTTGATAACCCTTTTTCCAAATGCTGAAAGGCACAATCGTCGCAGCATGCCCATTATTATAAAACCAACTATCGACAGCGAAGCGTTCACCATTGTCTACTTGCTTAATCACAGCAGTAGTATGCGGCCAACCATTAAAAAAGAAATTGCGTGTGCGTAAATCTTTAATTTCATGAAAAAGAATCAAACCAGCTTGGGCTAACAAACGCATATAAGAAGTAGTATTAATTGCCTCATCATTACAATCTTGCTGACCACTATAATCCGAATTACCAAAGGTACCAGCACGGTCTTGGCTTGTGCCCGTTTGTTGCCCAATAATAGTTTCTAAGTCTCCTATGGCAACGGCTATTTTATGTCGTTCTTGCTCTGCATTAATGGCTAACGGAATAAATATTTGTTTAATTTTTTGCCAATCTTGAATTGTTAGTCTAGCTTTAGAGACTACGGCACACCCACCACCTTGGCAGATTTCTATATTTGAATCACTTAAGGTCTCCTGGTCAGCAGTTTGGCGAAATATACGGGCCATATCATCAAACTCTGCACGTACAGCTTGTGCAAAAGTCAGACAGCACAAAAAAGCTAGACTACAAGATAAGCGGCTTATCGAACAATTCGTTCTGCTTAGATTTAATTGATTTTTTACGCACATTTTTAATGTCTTCAATTGGGAAGTGCTGGACTAGCGCAGCATTTACTTTTTCTATTCCTTGTAAAACACCTGCTTCAAACTCACCACTTCTAAACATCACTTCCATTTCGTGGCAGATTAAATCCCACTTATCATAGCCAACATGTCTATCTATACCACGATCAGCAATAATTTCCACATCCCGGTCAGCCAATAATAAATAAATCAGCACACCATTATTTTGTTCAGTATCCCATATATTCAAACGTCCAAACAGCTCAATAGCCCGTTTTCTTGGTGTTTTATTGTAAACAATTTCGTATGGATGCAAACCAGCTTCGACCACAAAGCGAATTTCACCTGTATGGATTTTTTCACTTGTTTTAACTGCTGACTCAATACGAGTAAGCGCAGTATCTGAGAAATGACGATTAACCTGCCATGGGTGGCTCAACAAATGCTTAAAAAATCTTTTAATCGCTCTTAACATACTCACCAATTACCTGAGGCGCCGCCGCCGCCAAAACCGCCGCCAAAGCCTCCACTAAAGCCACCACCAGAATTACTGCCGCGCCCACCAAAGCCACCACTATGTGGATAGACACCACCATAACCATTAATGCCGCGCCCACCTAACATCATCGTAAAGACAAAAGCAACAATACCCAGCAAGCCTGCACCGATTAACGATAAGCCTAGGAAGAAAACGACACTCCCAATAATGCCACCGTTGACGGCGCTACCAAAAAATGTACCGAAAATACTTCGTAAAAATGTACCAGACATCAAACCACCTATTATCAAGAGTGGTAGTAAACTTTCTAACTGACCAGCGTTTAGATTGACTTTTTTTGCTGCTGGCAAAGACTCGCCTTTAATCAAGCTCATCAAAGCATCTACACCAGCATTAATCCCGCCAGAAAAATTACCTTGTTTGAAATTAGGTCTTACAACTTCTTGAATAATACGTCTAGCATAGAGATCCGGTATCGCACCTTCTAAGCCATAACCTACTTCAATACGTAATTTCTTATCTTGCTTTGCAACTAAAAGAAGCACACCATCATCCACATTTTTACGGCCGAGTTTCCATACACCAACTACACGGATCGCATATTGCGCAATGTCTTCAGGTTGTGTCGTTGAAACAATTAGCACAGCCACTTGACTGCCTTTGGCGTCTTCAAACGCTTCAAGTTTAGCTTCTAAAGAAGCCTGCTCGGCAGCTGTTAGCGTTTGTGTTAAATCAACCACACGCCCACTATATAGAGGCACGGCAACTAATTCAGCCAACACTATTTGCGTGTTCAATAAGAGCATCGCACCTAGCACCAGCAGATTGCTTTTAAGAGACTTCTTCACTTAAAATAAAAACACGTTAAAAATACTAGTATTTAGAATTCAACTTTAGGCGGTGCTGAAATTTCTTTTTCATTTTCTACTGTAAACGTCGGCTTCGTTTCATAGCCAAACATTATTGCGGTTAAGTTTTCAGGGAAGCTTCTCACTGCCACGTTGTAATTCTTAATTGTTTGGATAAAACGATTACGCGCGACTGTTACTCGATTTTCAGTGCCTTCTAATTGTGCCTGCAAATCTCTAAAGCCTTGATCTGCTTTTAAATTTGGGTAGTTTTCGGCCACCAACATCAAACGAGATAAAGCACTTGTCATTTGACCTTGTGCCGCTTGGAATTTAGCCATCGCTGCTGGGTCATTCAGCAATTCAGGTGTCATTTGAATACCGCCAACACTGGAACGTGCATTGGTGACAGCGATAAAGACTTCTTTTTCATGTGCAGCATAGCCCTTAACGGTTTCAACTAAATTAGGTACCAAATCAGCGCGACGCTGATATTGATTCAATACTTCAGACCAACTAGCTTTTGCTTCTTCATCTAAAGCTTGGAATTGATTATAACCACAGCCTGGAAGTACGGTGATGGATAATACGATTAAACACTTTAAAAATAAATTCTTCATTTTTTACTTCCTTGCCATTAAGAAAAAATTGTTGTAATAATTATATTGAGCTTATTTATTCTGACACTAGTGATGAAATTGTAAATTTTGCGAAACAAAGGTCTTCCCATGCTTTAGATTTATCTGCCAAATTAAGTAGTAAATGTTGCGGTGAATAGGTAACAATCAATAATCTATTCTGGAAATTATGTACCTTGCCTCGCAAGGCTTCAATATCATCTTTAAGTGTTAGTAAATCTTGTGCCTCTTGTTCACCCATGACCACAATAATTTTGGATTGATGTTGGCTTAAATCTTCTCTGGCAGCCTGTTTAGTATCTCTTTTTGGCTTCACAGAAACCGCTTTTAACATATTTTGCAGCAAAACTTCTTCTTCCATACTTTGATTTGCGTTCAGCAAAAATAGCCAGTCCCCACCCTCACTCACAATCACCCTAAAATTGCTCAATGCGTCTTCAGACAACCCAGCTTCAGCAATGGTTTTTTGTTGAGTTTCGCTTAGCTTAATCTGTTCATGTGGATGAATATCTAGCTTTGGTTGAGAAGAATTAGGTTCAACCACTTGAGACACCGTCTGACGTAATTGCCATACAGGCAACAACTCAAGTTCCCTCATTAAATCTTCTCGCGTAATCATAAAACTCGCCTCATTAACACTGCATCCTCACGCCTAGCACCTGCTGGGTAATATCCTTTTCGCAAACTTACTTTATTAAAGCCCCCGTGATCATACAGAGAAATCGCGTTTAAATTACTAGCGCGCACCTCTAAAAGCATATCTTTTGCTTTGTAATGCCGTGCTTTATCCATCATATGAGCTAATAAGTCACTACCTAAGCCTTGTTTTTGATATGTTGCAGCCACACTAATATTAAGCAAATGCGACTCATCTAAAACCATCATCATTAAGCTATATGCCACAATTTTATTATTGTACGTCACAACCCAAGCACTATAACCTGCTTGCAACGAATCACTAAAATTACCACGCGTCCAAGGGTGTGAATAAATAGTAGGCTCTATCACCATCACAGCATCCAGATCCTCAAGCTGCATTGGTCTATATTGGTACTGTGGATTTAATATCGTTGATTTTAATATTGTTTTCACAGCTTCAAGCCTTGCGCTCTTTCATTTGAGGTCAGCGCTACACGATTTCGAATATAAATTGGTCTTGCATCGCTTGCACTTGTTGCCTGCCCTGCGATAAATATAGGTTGAGCAAGCTGCAAAATTGCTTCGCCTGTAGGTGATATTTCAGTTAATTTTTTAACAATATTTTGTTCATAGCGCTTAGATAGCACTTCATCGTAAACTTTCCAGCCACTGCCAACGCCAACCCAATCACCCCCAAGCAAACTTGGCACAGCTTCAGGCTTGCAAACAATCGTTGCTTCATATTTATCCCAGGTGTTATTATTTTTTTCTGACGCTTTTTTCTCTAAAGCCGAGTAATACACCTCGCCCATGCGCGCATCTTGGCAAACTATGACTTTATTCTGCCCACTTGCTTGCGCAACTGCCGTCAATGTATTGACTGCCACAACTGGCAAATTTGCACCAAAAGCCAGCCCTTGTGCAACGCCACATGCAACACGCACACCTGTAAACGCACCAGGCCCTGCCCCAAAAGCAATGCCATCCAATGCTTTTAAACTAATACTTGCTTCCGCTAACAGCATTTGTATTTGCGGTAAAATCAGTTGCGAGGCCTTTGGCCCTGCTTCTTGAATATGCGATATTGTTTGTTCGCCTATTTGCAATGCAATAGACATAAACTCTGTAGAGGTATCAAAAGCTAATATTTTCATGGCAGACTCAATTATTCATTCGTTGTTTTGCCATAAGCTAACCGGCCGCGTGTTTGTTTGATTTTTCCGCGCTGCACTTTTGCTTCAATTCTGCGTCTTTGTGACCCACGTGTTGGCCGTGTAGCATAACGCATAGGCTGCACAACGTTTGCAGCAGTCACAATGGTCTGCAAACGTTTAATCGCATCCTCTTTATTGGCAGCTTGAGTACGAAACTGCTGAGCTTTAATCACTAACACGCCTTCATTGGAAATACGTTTATCCTTGCTTTCTAAAAGCTGCATTTTTAACCAGTCACTCAAGCTAGAAGCGTTTATATCAAAACGCAAATGAATCGCACTCGAAACTTTATTCACATTTTGACCACCTGCACCTTGTGCGCGAATGGCATTTAATTCATACTCATTATCTTGAATCACGATCATGCGCTAATTCGATTATTAATTTGAATCCGCTGCAAAAAATGCCTCCACATCGGCTAGCTCTTTAGTGCGCTTAAATGGTGGCAAGCTTTGCCAGATACGCTTTCCATAAGGCTTAGTAATCAAACGTGGATCGCAAATCACCAACACACCTCTATCTGTTTCATCACGTATCAATCGCCCTGCCCCTTGTTTAAGCGTAATCACAGAGTATGGCAATTGATATTCCATAAAGGCATTTCTTCCTTCTTGCTTCATTTTATCAATGCGTGCTGAAAGCACAGGGTCATCTGGTGGTGCAAATGGCAGTTTGTCGATAATGACTACACTTAACGCTTTACCACGCACATCTACACCCTCCCAAAAACTTTGCGAACCGACGAGCACCGCATTACCATGTGCACGAAAACGTTCTAACAACTCTGTTCTTGTGGTATCACCCTGCAATAAAACTGGATACTCAATACCATTGCTAGAAAAATCATCTTTAAGCAAGGCATGAATTTCGCGCATAGCCTTTAATGAGGTACAAAGAATAAAGGCTCTACCCTGGCTAGCTTGCAAAATAGGCAAAGCAGTTGCAGCGACCGCAGCAGGAAATGCTGCATTATTTGGATCGGGCATATTAGCTGGCGCATAAAGCAAGGCCTGCTTGTCGTAATCAAAAGGACTTTGTAGAAAAAGTGATTCAGCATTTTGCAAACCCATTTGTGCTTGGTAATGACTAAAGTCACTTTTAACTGCTAATGTCGCCGAGGTAAAAACCCAAGCACGTGGCTCTGCATTTAACTGCTTTCCAAAACCATCAGCCACACTAAGTGGTGTGGCATGTAATTGCACACTTTGAGCAAACACCTCAACCCAGCGTACTAAGTTCGTATTTTCTGCCTTATCCCAACGAGAAAGCATGACCAAAAGTGCTTCGCTTCGCTCCCAACAACGTTCTAACAGTGGGTCACGTGCGGCTTGTGTTTCTAATAACTTAGCTAGCTCGACTAATTTACTTTGCATATTTTCAAATGCCTCACTAAACCCTTTAAGTGACAGGGCTTTTTGCACAGGGAAGCGAGACCCTTCATATGTAAAGACTAATCTGAAATCTTTAACCGATTTTTCAACAGCAGCAATCGTTTCAGGTAGGGCAATACAATCTTTAGCCAACGTTAAATGTGCCGCAGTGCTATCACGACTTAGCTCTAACAATTGATTTGTTGACACATCTTCGCCAAAAAAGAGGCCTGCCACTTCAGGCAGTTGATGCGCTTCATCAAAAATAACCGTGTTGGCACTAGGCAAAAGTTCAGTCACGCCTTCATCACGCAGCATCACATCGGCAAAGAATAGATGGTGGTTCACCACCACAACATCTGCGGCTAATGCCTTTTTGCGCGCGTCCATCACAAAACATTCTTTGTAATAGCTGCAATCTTGGCCTAAACAATTATCACGTGTACTAGTGACATTCTGCCAAATAGTGGCATTTTCAGGCACTTCTGTTAATTCACTTTTATCGCCAGTTTTGCTGTTTTCAGCAAAAGTTTTAAGTAGCGGTATGTAACTAGCATCCTCACGCGAGGCAAAGCGTCCATCTTGGCCGGCACGCTCTAAATGATAATGGCATACGTAATTAGCACGACCTTTGAGCATACTAATAGATACTGGCACTTTGAGCGCATCGCGAACATTGGGTAAATCTCGGGTAAATAATTGATCCTGCAAGGTTTTTGTACCTGTGGAAATAATTACCTTGCCACCTGATAACAAGGCTGGTGCGAGATAAGCAAAGGTTTTCCCAGTACCCGTGCCAGCTTCTGCTATCAATTGTTTATTATTAGCAATAGCATTCTCGATCGCCAATGCCATCGTCAATTGCTCTGTACGCTCTGAGTAACCGCTGATTGTTGTTGCTAACGGGCCATTTTGGCTAAAAATTTGCGCAAGAACTGAGTTTTTATTTATGCTTTCTGACATAAACTAAATTATCCCATGAATACGTACAAAAGCACGAAAAGCAACAACATTGCTGAATTTATGTTTTTTTACATCTAAATAGTTGTAATCAAATGCGCTCCCTGATAGCCTAAATCAGCTGGTTATTATTCAGCTATAATTTTCATTAACTTT
>CAZJUK010000037.1:0-16034 GCA_964549145.1 uncultured Methylophilaceae bacterium | reverse complement strand
CTGTATTAAATATTTTAAGTAAACTCGGTGCTGGTTTTGATATTGTTTCTGGCGGGGAGTTAGCTAGGGTTATCGCTGCAGGTGGCGATCCAAATAAAGTTGTTTTCTCTGGTGTTGGCAAAAGCGCCGATGAAATGCGTGCTGCTTTGAATGTTGGTATTTTCTGCTTTAATGTGGAGTCAGCTAGTGAGCTTGCACGTTTAAATACAGTAGCGAGTAAGATGGGTAAAGTTGCACCAATTTCCCTACGAGTGAACCCTAATGTCGATGCAAAAACTCATCCTTATATTTCAACTGGCTTAAAAAATAATAAATTTGGGGTGGCATTTGAAAATGCATTAGACGTGTATGCTGAGGCTGCGCAAATGCCCAACATAGCAGTGCATGGTGTTGATTGTCATATTGGCTCACAAATTACTGAAATTTCACCATTTATTGATGCACTGGATCGCGTGCTCAGTTTAGTAGACGCGCTTGAAAAACAAGGTGTACCCATCCATCATATTGATGTAGGTGGTGGCATTGGCATCACTTATGCTGATGAAACACCTCCTTTATTTAGTGATTATACCAAAGCAATAATTGCAAAACTCGAACATAAAAATGTAAAAATGTTATTTGAGCCGGGACGTGCCTTGGTCGGCAATGCTGGCGTAATGTTGACTAAAGTAGAGTATTTGAAACATGCTGAAAGCAAAAACTTTGCAATTGTTGATGCTGCCATGAATGACTTAATGCGGCCCGCTTTATACAATGCTCACCACGAGATTGTGTTAGCCAAACCACGCGCTGGAAAAACACAACCTTATGAGGTTGTTGGACCTGTGTGCGAAACGGGCGACTTTTTAGGCCATGACCGAGCCCTCAATCTACAAGAAAACGACTTGCTTGTAGTGAAATCTACTGGCGCTTACGGCATGAGCATGGCAAGTAATTACAATACACGAGCGCGCGCAGCAGAAATTATGGTGGATGGTGACCAAACCTTTGTTATTAGAGAGCGTGAAAAAATAAGTGACTTATTTGCTAAAGAAACAATATTACCGTCATTAAACCTGACAAAATAGTTGCGGAATTCCACACTTAAGGTTAAATTATTAAGCTAAGACATTTGCTCTTAACATAGAATATATATAATTAAGCTCAGGGAGATTTACCATGTATAAGTTTTTACTTGCTCTAATGATGGCACTATTCGTAATCGGTTGCGCATCAACTGGGGGTAGTAGCAGTGCTTTACCAGAAATTGCACCTTACGATGAAGCAACATATGAGCCATTACCAGCAATGGTTCCAGCTGGGTAAATTTTTCTAGTAATAAAAAAGCGAAGTTAATCTTCGCTTTTTTATGTCTTAAGCTCTTATCGTTGTTTAATTAGAGAATATTAACTAATCAAATATGACTGTTTTATTGGCATAAGGCAAAACACGATTGTCAATATGCCAGCGTACCGCACGTGACAATACCACGCGCTCCAAGTCACGGCCTTTTTGAATCAAGTCATCTACTTGGTCACGATGAGAGATACGCGCAATATCTTGCTCAATAATAGGGCCTTCATCTAATACTTCAGTGACGTAGTGCGCTGTAGCGCCGATTAATTTCACACCTCGCTCAAATGCACGATGATATGGCTTAGCTCCAATAAATGCAGGCAAGAATGAATGGTGAATATTAATAATTTTCTGTGGATAACGCTTCACAAAATCTGGCGACAGTATTTGCATATAGCGCGCCAGCACCATCAAATCAATTTTGTGCACATCAAATAACTTAAACTGCGCTGATTCTGCCTGCACCTTGTTTTCTTTTGAAACGACAATATGATGAAAATCAATCCCATAAAAGTCAGCAAGTGGCTTTGTTTCTAAATGATTACTAATAATTAATGGAATTTCACAATCTAACTCACCGTTTTTATGTCGATGCAGCAAATCGACCAAACAGTGGTCGTATTGTGAAACTAAAATAGCAATACGTGTTTTTTGTGCAGAAAAATTGAGTTGCCACTGCATACTGAATTTTTCGGCAATTGGTTCAAAGTATTGAGAAATTACAGCCTTATCCAGCTTAAATTCAGTTAAATCCCATTCAACACGCATTAAAAATAGATTATTTTCTGCATCTTGATGCTGGTCTGCGTGTAAAATATTCGCATTATACTGATGTAGAAAATCAGCAATACCTGCCACAATACCCTTAGCGTCAGGGCAGGTAATGAGTAACGTTGCAGTATTTTTCATTCTTAATTATTTTGTTTGCTTTAAAAAAACAAATTATACCTGATGAAAATTGCGAATTAATATGTCGTATTAGATTAAAAAGTGTTTGCTTTGTCTCTGTTTTGATTAAAAGCAGATCAGTTCAAACCAGTTCGCCTTAAAAAGAAAGTTGATTGTAATATGAGTCAAACTGAATTAAATACTCAAACAGATATCTTGCTGGCTAATCCACGTGGCTTTTGTGCAGGTGTTGACCGAGCAATTATCATCGTTGAACAAGCGCTTGAGAAGTTTGGTGCACCAATTTATGTACGCCATGAAGTCGTTCATAATAAATTTGTGGTCGATGAACTACGTGAGAAAGGTGCAATCTTTGTCGATGAATTAGAGATCGTACCAAAAGGAAGTATCGTAATATTTAGTGCGCACGGCGTTTCTAAGGCTGTGCGTGCAGAAGCGGAAGCTCTTGGTTTGACTGCTTATGACGCTACTTGTCCATTGGTAACTAAAGTGCATATTGAAGTAGCAAAAATGCGCAAAGAAGATATGGAAATTGTGATGATTGGCCACGAAAATCACCCTGAAGTAGAAGGCACTATGGGGCAGTCAGAAACAGGTATGTATCTGGTTGAGACTCCAAAAGATGTTTTAAAACTGAAAGTGAAAGATGCTAATAATCTTGCTTATGTCACCCAAACCACGCTATCTATGGATGATGCAAAGCAAGTAATTGATGCACTTAAGGGTAAGTTTCCAAATATTCAAGGGCCCAAAAGCGATGATATTTGCTACGCTACACAAAATCGTCAGGATGCAGTTAAAATTATGGCAAAAGATTGTGATTTAGTTATTATCGTGGGATCACCAAATAGTTCTAACTCTAACCGCTTAAGAGAAGTAGCAGAAAACCAGGGTGTTGAAGCTTATATGGTCGATAATGCTAGCTATATAAAAGCACCATGGCTAGCTAATAAAAATAAAATAGGCGTTTCTGCAGGCGCTTCTGCACCTGATATTTTAGTTAAGGAAGTCATTGCTGTTTTACAAAACCTGGGTGCAAATGAAGTGACTGAGCTACAAGGTGTCATTGAAAGTGTTGTATTTCAATTACCAAAAAACTTCACTTCTGCATTAAATAAAGACACTAGCAAAAAAATTACTTAAAAAATAATCGAATATCATTCAATGCACAAAACACCTATTTCAGCACTGGTACTCATTCACACATCAGATTTAAAAGTGTTGATTATGGAACGTGCTGATAAGTCAGGGTTTTGGCAATCGGTCACTGGTAGTATTGAGGGTGATGAAACTCCTTATCAAGCAGCGATTAGAGAAGTCAAAGAAGAAACAGGCTTAAACGCATTTGATTTTGATTTTCAAGACTGGCAAACAACTAATGTATATGAAATTTATCCACACTGGAGGCATCGATATGCACCCAACGTCACTGAAAATACAGAACACTTGTTTAGCTTAAAACTACCAAATCCAGTGTTCATCCACTTAGCACCCAAAGAACATATTCAGTACGAATGGGTTGATTGGAGAGAAGCGGCTCAGCGCGTTTTTTCTTGGACGAATATAGACGCTTTAAAAAGATTAGGTGAAAGACATCAATTAACGTTATAAAATACTAATATGCAAACAGAAACTACTAAATTAGAGGCTGGGAAGTCAGCAACCATTAAATCAGTGCCTATAAAATTCGAAAAATTTCAGCAATCGAAAGATGATGACTGCCAAAGACGTATTCTTGCTGCTCGCAAGAGGCTAGGTAAACGCCTAGTCATTTTGGGTCACCATTATCAGCACGAAAGTGTCTATCGCCATGCTGACTTTTCAGGAGACTCACTCAAGCTATCTAAATATTGTGAAAATTTAGATGCCGAATATATCGTATTTCTAGGTGTGCATTTCATGGCTGAAGTAGCAGATATTTTAAGCCGGCCTGAACAAACCGTAATTTTGCCTGACCTTGCGGCTGGCTGTTCGATGGCTGATATGGCAAATGTAGCTAAAGTGGAGCGCAGTTATCGTGAGCTAAACAAAGTACTTAACTTTGATGAGCAAATCACACCTGTCACTTACATTAATTCTGCTGCTGATTTGAAAGCTTTTTGTGGGGAACATGGTGGTATTGTTTGCACTAGCACCAATGCCCCAAAGATCCTGGACTGGAGTTTTTCCCAACGTGAAAAAGTCTTATTCTTTCCTGATCAAAATTTAGGTCGTTGGAGTGGTCATAAAATGGGCATCCCACTAGAACAAATGCCCATTTGGGATCCTGATCAACCATTAGGTGGCTTGACTAAAGAACAAATTAAAAATGCTAAAATATTACTTTGGAAAGGCCATTGTGCCGTGCATCAAATGTTCCGTCTTCAAAATATTGAGCAATTTAGAAAATTACACCCAGATGGCAAAGTAATCTCCCATCCTGAAGCACCTTACGAAGTCTGCTTAAACTCAGATTATGTAGGCTCAACCGAATATATTTTACGTACAGTCAGTGATGCCGAACCAAATACAAAATGGTTAGTCGGGACAGAACTCAATTTAGTCACCAGATTAGCTGAGCAAATGAAACCTGAAGGCAAACATGTGCAGTTTATGAGCCATGTGGTATGTGAATGTTCTACCATGGCGCGGATTGACCCTCAGCATTTAGCATGGTGCTTAGAAAACTTAGTTGAAGGCAACGTTGTTAACCAAATCACCGTACCTAAAGATGAGGCGGAACTAGCAAAACTGACGCTAGACCGCATGTTAAAGGCATCGTGAAATGACCTGCCCTCTTTGTATTGCCAGCTCACACCAGATTCTTTGGCAAGATAACTTTTGCCGCGTGGTGTTGATCAATGATGCTGATTATCCTGCTTATTGTCGTGTTGAGTTGGTTGAGCATATCAAAGAAATGACAGACCTAAACCCTAATGATCAAGCTCGCACTATGAATGTTGTATTTGCAGTAGAGACCGCGCTACGCGAAGTTATTCAACCAGATAAAATTAATTTAGCTAGCTTAGGCAACAAAACACCTCATTTACATTGGCATGTGATTCCACGTTTTAAAGATGACAAACATTTTCCAAATAGCCATTGGGCTGAAGCTTTAAGAGCTGGGAAACCAGAAAATATTTCTGAGACAATGTTAGCAAGCTTAAAAGAAAAAATTCATCGGTACTATATGTATACGATATTTATGCAAAACGGCTAGTCCATGATTCAGGGTTTAACAATGTTTTTACAAAATAATTTTTACGCATCTTTTAGCCGCACGGTAATAGTAGGCGTCCTACTACAACTCTTATTGATTTCTCCAAGCTATGCAGTAGATAAAATTACAATTCTATACGATGCTTTTGGCTCAAAATCAACACTGGAAAAAGATTGGGGGTTTTCAGCTTTAATTGAATACCAAGGAAAGAAAATTCTTTTTGACACAGGCAATAATGCTGATATTTTTGCCCATAACGTTAAAACAAAAGGCATCGATTTAAGTAAACTTGATTTTGTTATTATGTCTCACAGACACGGTGATCATATCGGTGGCATGCCTTATCTATTAAACAAAAACCCTAATGTTATGGTTTTTGCACCTAAAGAAAAGTTTGGGGTTTTTGGTTCATCGCTTCCAAGTAGCTTTTATCATACTGATAAATCAATACCAAAAAATAGACGATATTATGATGGCGAACCACCTCATACAATGACATTTGGCGATGCTTGGGATAAAAAATTTGAACTCGTGGATAAAACGATAGAAATTATGCCAGGCCTTTTTCTGGTCTCACTTGTTTCTACCAACCCGGGAACACTGGAACTACGTGAATTATCATTAGCGATGCAGACACCAGATGGCCTAGTGATTATCGTTGGTTGCTCACACCCTGGAATAGAAAATATTGTGGCTGAAGCTGCTACCATCGACCCAAATATTCACATGGTTTTAGGTGGAATGCACCTTGTAGTTACACCCAAGTCTGAAATTCAAAAAACTTCTTTATCTTTACGAGATAATTGGGAAATAGATTATATCGCTCCTGGGCATTGCACAGGTGAGCCAGCATTCTCAATCCTAGCTAAAGATTTTGGGAACAAGTACATTTATGCAGGGTTAGGTCAAACAATAAAATTTGACGACATGAACTGAAAAAGTCGGCATTAAATAATTTATATATGCAAACTAAAAGCGTAGAAAACACTTATTAACAGCTTTTACTTTAATCTCCGGTAATAGGTTAATGAGATGCTTCTTCAAATAAACTTAGAATTAAATAATTATTTAGGGTGGCTAGACAGTCAAACGCTCAACCACTTTGCCATTGATTAAATGACTTTCTATAATCTCATCTAAATCTTCGTTGTCTACAAAGGTATACCAAATTGCTTGCGGATAGACCACGAGTAACGGCCCTTCACTACAACGATCGAAACAACCCGCACGGTTTATTCGTACTTTGCCTTTTCCTCGCAATCCTAACGTTTTAATGCGAGCTTTCATGTGATCGAAACCAGCTGTTGCACCTTTATCTTGACAACAAGCCTCGCCATTTGGGCGTTGATTCAAGCAAAAAAATACGTGATGTTGAAAGTGATTATCCATGTTTTATATTAACAATTATACTTAAAAAGCCTCTAGTTTATGAGCCTTTTGTTGCCAGCATATCTTCTTTGGTAAAAGACCATGTCCTTGTAATACTTAAAATATCTGTATTTTTACGCATTTCAGCAGAAAATCGCGCATAAGGTGCTGCTAAATTAACAATGCTAACTGCTGCGGCATCCAACACTTTTGAGCCAGAGCTTTTATCAATTTCTATTTTTTCAACTGTGCCATCAGCACGTATTGACACTGTCATTCGTAATTGACCATATATTTTTTTGTCACGTGCTGCAGCAGGGTAATTTAAATTACCAATGCGCTCTACTTTTTGACGCCATGCTTCCAGATACAAAGCATCGCTAATGGCTTTGGTACGTGCGCCAATAAAACGGCGCTTAGGCCTTTTTTGATACTCTTCTTGCTGTTTGGAAATTTGCGCCTCTAGCCTATCCATTTCAATACTTACTTCCAATAAAGCTTCACGATTTAATTTTTTTGCTCTTGCTTTAACCTTGCCTTTTTTAGGTTCTTTTAATACTGTATTTTGCTCTGCTTTACTTTCAACTTTTTGCGTTGATTTGAGTTTAGTTAAAAGCTCTTTTGTTTGTTTCTCTAGTTCTGCTATGCGTTTTTGTTCACTTGCTTCCTTAGCTTGCAACTTTGCTTCTTTAGCCTGGCTAGCGGAATCAGCACTTGGCTTTAGCTTTACTTCTGTAGTTTTCTGTTTCGGTGATGGCAAGGCTGTTTTCATTTTACGATCAGCATCGGTATTTCCACCTCGATCTAAATTTGCTTGTGCTAATAAATCTGCCTTATCAGGTACACTTTTGGTTTTGGCATTCACTAGCACCACGTCTAAAGATGGCAGCCTTTCCACAAATTCCTTAATCTCAGGCTCAAACTTAATGGCTAAAAGAGCTGCATGTACAATAATGGAAACCGTCAACGCAATAGTCATCACACTAAAAGTTTTTACTTTTTGAATTAATTTAACTGCGCTATTCATGCTAATTGATTGAGAATTTTTTGATGTACGCCACCAAAACCTCCATTGCTCATCACTAGCACATGGTCGCCCGGTTGGGCTATTGCTGCAATAGATGCCACTAATTTTTCTAAATCATCAAAAGTTTGCGATTTGTCTTTGATTGGCTTTAGTGCATCAGCAATATCCCAACCTAAATTTTTACCATAACAAAATACAACATCAGCTTCATACAAGCTCTTTGGCAACGCTGATTTCATTATGCCTAGCTTCATCGTGTTAGAGCGTGGTTCAAGCACCGCCAGAATACGCTGCTTACCTACTTTGTAACGCAGCCCCTGCAGCGTAGTTTCAATAGCAGTAGGATGATGTGCAAAATCATCATAGACAGTAATATCATTCACTATACCCTTTAGCTCCATACGCCTTTTTACATTTTTAAAGGTGCTTAATGCAGCAATACTTTGTGCTACGGGCACACCTACATGACGTGCTGCTGCAATACTTGCCAAGGCATTCATGCTGTTATGTTCGCCTAATAAACCCCACTTGACTCGTCCTTGAATCTCACCAGCGAAGATTACATCAAAGCTTCCATCACCATGCGCATTGCTACTTTGCCAATTTTCGCTATCGCCAAACGTATCTACAGGTGTCCAGCACCCCTGATCTATGACCCGTTGTAAACTAGCTTGCGTCGCATTTGAAATCACTAAACCATTTTGCGGTACAGTGCGCACCACATGGTGAAATTGTTTTTCGATAGCTGCTAAGTCTTCAAAAATATCAGCATGATCAAACTCTAGGTTGTTTAGCACTAATGTTCGGGAACGGTAATGTACAAATTTTGAGCGTTTGTCAAAAAACGCTGTGTCGTATTCGTCGGCTTCAATAACAAAAAAAGGTGATGTGCTTTTAGCATCTTGCTTTGGTTGACCTGGTAAGCGTGCAGAAACGGTGAAGTTTTGCGGCACCCCTCCAATTAAAAACCCTGGCGCTAAACCTGCATATTCAAGTATCCAAGCCAACATAGATGCTGTTGTGGTTTTCCCATGTGTACCAGCTACCGCAAGCACCCACTTATTTTGTAATACATTTTCAGCCAGCCATTGCGGGCCTGAAATATATGACAAACCTTGATTTAGTATTGCTTCCATTAATAGGTTGCCACGAGAAACAGCATTGCCAATGACATAAACATCTGCATTCAATTTGGTTTGTTCTGGCAAATACCCTTCAATCAGGTCAATGCCTTCTGCTTCTAATTGGGTGCTCATTGGGGGGTAAACATTAGCATCGCAACCTGTGACCTTAAAGCCAGATTGTTTTGCAAGAGCGGCTATTCCGCCCATGAATGTGCCACAAATACCTAAGATATGAATATGCATTGATGTTATTTCAAAAAATTCGTTTAATTGTAGCAAATATAACGAAAATTATTATCCAATTGCACTTTCCGCTCAAATATAGTTTGTTTTTTACTTAAAAAGATGGCCTTAAGATATAATTTTTGACGATATATAGCGTTTTTTTATCCACTAAAACTAATGATATAAATTACTAACTAAAGATTAATTAGAAATTAAGGATACTTATAATGAGCCAGCCTAATAGTAACGCTTCAAATAAAACTGATGTTTCTAATTTTTATCTTGCCAGACAAGCGGTATTAGATGCAGAACAAAAAGTTTTCGCTTATGAACTGCTGTATCGATCAGAAAAAAACTTATCCAAAGCTGTTATAACTGATGACCTAATGGCAACCTCGACTGTCATTGTCAATGCGCTCAGTCAATTTGGTCTAACCAATCTTATATATGAGCATAGTTGTTTTATTAATGTGTCTTCTAGCTTTATTATGAATGAGGCCATAGAAGTATTGCCACCTGACAAAGTTATTTTAGACATCTTAGAAGATGTAGCGATTAACGATATGATAATTGGTCGCTGCATGGGACTTAAAAAAATGGGGTTTCGATTAGCTTTAAATAAATTTAATTATCGATCAGAATATGACAAACTTTTGCCTATACTTGACTACATTAAAATCAGCATTTCCGAGATAAATCTAGAAGACATTCCTGAAACAGTCGCATTAATCCAACAATACTCAGATGCTATTTTAATTGCAGAAGCTATCGAAGTTGAAAAGGAGTTTGATGCATGTAAGCAGTTTGGTTTTTCATACTTTCAAGGCTATCACTTCGAAAAACCCTATTTGTTACATGTTTGTAACCCCTCTACACCATATCAAAGCTTAACCCACTTAATGGACATGCTGATTGAAGACGCTAATTTAGCTCAAATTGAACTTGAGTTTAAAAAAAACCGAGGATTAGTCCTCGGTATTTATCAGCTTATTCACTCATCCGGCAAACCAGGAAAAGTGCATAGCGATTCATTGCATGAAGTATTATTAAAAGTTGGTAAGAAAAATTTAATACATTGGGTTCAACTTCTCTTACTTGCCTATCAACCAGCTAAACAAGCATAACTTTTATGTAGAAAGCTTAGCTTAAATATGTATTATCTAATCTAAATTTGGTGCTAACCAACGCTCTAAATAAGCTTTATCTAAATGTCGGCGTTTTGCAATATCTTCTAATTGGTCATGTCCAATTTTATCCACACTAAAATATTTTGCTTGTTCGTGCGCGATGTAAAAACCAGAGACAGCTGCGGCTGGGTTCATCGCAAAGCTTTCAGTGAGTTGCATGTCTATTTCTTCACATTGTAAACAATTAAACATATCGGCTTTAACTGTATGATCGGGACAAGCAGGATAACCAGGCGCAGGGCGAATGCCTTGATAATCTTCTTTAATCAGCAGTTCATTCTCTAGTGTCTCGCCAGTTGCATAACCCCATAGATCAACACGTACACGCTGATGCATATACTCAGCAAACGCTTCGGCTAGCCTATCCGCTAATGATTTAAACATAATTGCACTGTAATCATCATGCATACTTTCAAACGCCACCAACCGTTTCTCCATGCCTAGACCTGCAGTCACTGCAAACAGTCCAATGTAGTCATCAATGCCTTGAGGTGCAATAAAATCAGCTAAACATTGATTAGGTCTTGGCACGCCATTGATCACTGGTTTTTTAGTTTGCTGTCGCATGCCATGCCAAGTAAACGCTACTTGCTGTCTAGTTTCATCAATATAAATTTCTATATCATCATCATTGACAGTATTTGCTGGCATGAGCGCAATCACACCATTCGCCGTCAACCAGCGGCCATCAATAATCTTTTTAAGCATATCTTTCGCTTCGGAAAATACTTTAGTGGCTGCCTCACCAACGACTTTATCTTCAAGAATAGCTGGGTAAAACCCTGCTAAATCCCATGTCTGGAAGAATGGACCCCAATCGATATATTGCGCGATTAAGCTTAAATCAATATTTTCAAACACACGTCGACCAATAAATTTTGGCCGCACTGGCGTATTCTCAGCATCGAACGTAGCTTTTGTTTTATTCGTACGCGCCTGCTCAAGTGTCAGCATAGGCACACCTTTTTTATTTGCGTGTTGTTTGCGTGTTTTTTCGTAATCCGCTTGAATTTCTGCTAAATATGCACCACGCGTTTCTGGTGTGAGCAAATTTTGCATGACTGAAACAGAGCGTGATGCATCAGGTACATAAATCACAGGTCCATCGTAATTTGGTGCGATTTTAACCGCAGTATGAGCGCGCGAAGTTGTTGCACCACCAATAAGTAATGGCATTTTTTGATCGCTAAAATGCTTATCTCTTTGCATCTCTTTGGCGATATAAGACATTTCTTCAAGTGAAGGCGTAATCAAACCAGACAAACCAATAATGTCAGCATTTTCATTTTTTGCCATTTCTAAAATTTCAGCGGCAGGTACCATGACACCCATATTGACAACTTCAAAGTTATTACATTGCAATACGACTGACACAATATTTTTACCAATATCATGCACATCGCCTTTCACAGTGGCGATCACGACTTTACCTTTTGGTTTCGCTACGATGCCAGTAAGTTCTTCTTCAGCTGCTTTTTCTTCTTCAATAAACGGAATTAAATGCGCCACTGCTGACTTCATCACGCGTGCGGATTTCACTACCTGAGGTAAAAACATTTTACCTTGACCGAATAAATCACCGACCACATTCATACCGTCCATCAACGGCCCTTCAATCACATGAATTGGCCGGCCTTTTTTATTAAATACTTCAACCCGTGCTTCTTCAGCATCTTCTACAATAAATTCAGTAATTCCATGCACCAGTGCATGTTCTAAACGTTTGCTTACGCTAACTGGCGCTTCTGGCGTTCCACGCCATGCCAAAGTGTTGTCATCTTTTTTGTTGCCGCTAGCCGTTAATGTGCCAGCAATTTCTATCATGCGCTCAGTGGGTGCCAATAAGTCATCTGGATCTGTAATGCGGTTGAGCACAACATCTTCAACACATGCTTTTACTGTAGGGTCTAAATCGTCGTAAACACCCATCATGCCTGCATTTACAATGCCCATTGTCATGCCTGCTTGAATAGCGTGGTATAAAAAAACAGTATGTATGGCTTCGCGTGCTGGATTGTTACCCCTAAAACTAAAACTTACATTGGAAACCCCGCCAGATATTTTGGCATGTGGTAAGTTGCTTTTAATCCACCGGGTTGCTTCAATAAAGTCCACTGCATAATTATTATGCTCTTCAATTCCCGTTGCTATGGCAAAAATATTTGGGTCAAAAATGATGTCTTCCGCTGGAAAGTCAATACCTACAAGCAAATCATAAGCACGTTTGCAAATTTCGGTTTTTCGATCAAAAGTATCTGCTTGGCCTTTCTCGTCAAAGGCCATTACGATGACCGCAGCACCATATTGGCGGCATAAACGTGCTTGACGTAAAAACTCTTTTTCACCTTCTTTCATTGAAATAGAATTAACAACAGATTTGCCTTGCACACATTTCAACCCTGCTTCAATGACATCCCATTTACTGGAATCCAGCATGATAGGTACTCGCGCGATATCAGGCTCGGAAGCAACTAGATTTAAAAAGTGTGTCATCGCTTTTACAGCATCTAGCATACCTTCATCCATGTTGATGTCTATAATCTGCGCACCATTTTCAACTTGCTGACGTGCAACACTTAGGGCTTGCTCATATTCTTCATTAATAATTAAGCGCGCAAATGCCTTACTACCTGTGACGTTGGTACGCTCACCCACATTAACAAACAATGAGTTTTCATCCACGATAAAAGGCTCTAAGCCTGATAATTTCATATCAGGTGCTAAACTCGGTATTTGTCGTGGCGCAACTGTTTTTACAGCTTCATAGATTGCATTGATATGCGCAGGTGTTGTGCCGCAACAGCCACCCGCAATATTGATAAAACCACTTTCTGCAAATTCTTTGACCAAGCTTGAAGTATCTGCTGGTTCTTCATCAAAGCCAGTATCACTCATTGGGTTAGGCAAACCTGCATTAGGGTAAATACACACAAAGGTATCTGCGACTTTTGAAAGCTCTTGTGCATAAGGCCGCATAAGCATAGCGCCTAAAGCGCAATTTAAACCAATAGTCAGTGGTTGCGCATGTCGTACCGAATGCCAAAACCCAGGCACTGTTTGGCCTGATAATATACGCCCTGAAGCATCAGTTACTGTGCCAGAAATCATGAGAGGCAACCGTACCCCTAACTCCTCGAACAAAGTCTCTATGGCAAACAATGCCGCTTTACAATTAAGCGTATCAAAAATGGTTTCTACCATTAATATGTCAGACCCGCCTTCTACCAATGCGCGCGCTTGGGCTAAGTAAGCAGTTACTAACTGATCAAAGGTAATGTTTCTTATTGATGGGTCATTCACATCAGGTGAGATGCTTGCAGTCTTTGGTGTCGGGCCTAATGTACCCGCCACAAAGCGTGGTTTTTCTGGCGTTGAATATTTTTCACAAGCAGCTTTAGCTAATTTGGCAGACTCCACATTCATCTCATGCACTAATGCAGCCATGTGGTAATCATCTTGCGCAACACTGGTGGCACCAAAAGTATTCGTTTCAACAATATCGGCACCTGCAGCAAGATATTGCTCATGAATCTCTTGAACAATATCTGGTTGGGTTAGACTAAGCAGTTCGTTATTACCTTTAACAAACAACTCTCGCTCACCGATAGGTGCTTTAAAATCAATAAAGCGCTCATTACGATAATCTGCTTCTGTTAACTTATATTGCTGAATCATGGTACCCATCGCACCATCTAAAATGAGAATACGTTCTTTTAGCAAGTCGCGAAGTTGGACCTCAATCGGTGAAAACTCTTTTTTTCTCATGTAAAAATCTAAATTTAATAATGTGTGATTTTAACACGCCAAAGATTGAATCACCTTTAACAGTGTTAACTTTCACCTTGCCAATATTCCACGGATTCAACAATATGATTGGAATGGGTTTTAGCTGGGCCTGTCAAATTAGTAATTGCAGTTTTTAACAGAGTCATGGTCACTGCATCTGTTTGGAAAAATTGATCAATTTCCTGAGTATCTAATTCAAAATTAGCTTTTTACTGAGGCTTGATTCATGAAGCACGCGCCTGTTTAACACGTAGCTGAATAATTGCGCTTTATTCAGACAACTGATTCACCGTAAGTTCCACTTCCTTATATCACTCAGCCAATAAATGGACTAAAGCACATGTTATTTAGACTGTGCTTCAAGTGTTGATAACTTATTCTCTAAGGCTTTAAGCTGTTCTTGTGCATTCCTTAACACTTTGGCTTGCACATCAAACTCTTCGCGCGAAACCAGCCCCATCTTGGTGAATGCGCCCTGAATTAGTGCATGTATATTTTTATCTAAATCTTCAGCTGGGGAGTTTTCTAACAACCTTCTGATTTTATTAGATAAATTATTTAAATTTTCTGAATTTAACATACTCACTCCTCAATATTTAGAGTAATTTTAACAGCTTTTTCCATGTTTCATGCACCAAAAAAAAATTAATTATATAGTTAAGTTATTGATATTAAAGCAAATTTTTTTGGCATGGGTATTGCTATACCTAATCCAACTAGCCGCCATTTTGGCGCGTTTAATATTTTAGGGAGTTTTACAATATGAAGAAATTAATTCAATTGGCCTCATTATTTAGCGTATTTGCGTTACCTGTAATATCACACGCAGCAGAAGAAGTACCTGCTTCCGATTGGTCATTCAGCTCTAACGTTGCGTATACATCAGATTACTATGTACGTGGTCTTTCACAAAACTTTCATAAACCAGCTTTACAAGGTGGTTTTGATGTCGAGCACAGCAGCGGCTTCTATGCTGGGACTTGGGCTTCAAACGTCTCACCTAATACGTTCCCAGATGCTTCATTAGAAATTGACTACTACGCTGGTTATGGTAATGGCATTGGCGATACTGGTATTGGTTACTCTGTTGGTGTAATTGCTTATACCTATCCAGGTGGCAACTGGGGCGATTGTGGTAATGGCGCTGTTACTGGTGGTGGTTGTTCGAATGGTGCTGGTACTGATGTAGCCGATGATAATTCTTGGAATACTTATGAAGCTAACGTCGGTCTTTCATATAGCTATTTCAGCGCACAAATTTCAACCACACTAGGTAACTGGTTCGGCGTAGATAAAGACACTGGATATACTGACGATACTAAATTTTCTACTTACGTTGAATTAAATGCTGAATATCCGTTTAGTGGTGGCTGGACTTTAATTGGCCACGTTGGTCACCTAAACGTTGGCGCTTCAATTGATCCAAGAAATACCGCTTATCTTGAGGGCGGAGGCTATAACGGTGAAAGGAGCCTTGATTACACAGATTACAAAATAGCGGTTGCTAAGTCGTTTTCTCTAGCGGGCTCTGAGGGCTGGGGTGCAGAATTAGCTTACGTTGGTGCTGATGATTCAGGTTACTGGCAGGGTGATGGTTGGGGCGGTTCTAGCTTTAATGGTAGAACAGAAACAGCAGACTTAACTGATGATCGCTTCATATTAACGGTAAGTCGTGCATTCTAAATAATATTTTAAAAATAATAAAGTTAGTAGTTGCTAGCTTTATTAAACACTCAAACTTTAGGAGGCAACTATGAAATTTGTATCTGCAATTATCAAGCCATTTAAGCTTGACGAGGTACGTGAAGCATTATCCGCCATTGGCGTGCAAGGCATTACAGTAACAGAAGTAAAAGGTTTCGGCCGTCAAAAAG
>CAZJUK010000036.1:0-16377 GCA_964549145.1 uncultured Methylophilaceae bacterium | reverse complement strand
GACAACAGCAACAGCAACAAGCTGTAGGCCATGAATAGCAGCTTGACCAATGTTGTTTGACAATAAAGATAGCGATGACGCAAAAATAACAAGTAGTAATGCAGAAGGTAATGTGAATGCTAAAAATGCAGCAAGCGCACCTAGCCATCCTGCTCGCAGTAAACCCAGCGAAAAGCCAATTTGACTACTCGCCGGACCTGGTAAGAGCTGACAAATAGCAAGTAATTGGCTGAATTGTTTTTCATCAATCCATTGCTGTCGCTCAACTAGCTCTTTTCGAAAATAACCAATGTGAGCGATAGGGCCACCAAAAGAAGTGAGCCCTAACTTGAGAAAGGTTTTAAATACATTGACAACACTTGCTTTTGTTTTCTTATCTAAACTCATCATTATTTAATATATTGCTAGGGCTTAGCCTAAGACTAAAAGCCCTTTAAAAACTGTTTAGCAACAATGCTTATTAGCACTTTATTGCTTTCAGTAGGTTGTTATAGATCTATTTCGTCATGACATATATTGGGCTTTAGTGATAATTTGATATTGACTTAGTTTGGTACCAACAAATTAAAACAATATGACAGTGTTTAAAATAACCCAGGTCGAAATAGGAAACTGAACAATAAGGTTCTGTGTTCCATAGTGGTAATCTCTTTATAACGATTGATATTTAATCACCAAATCAAAAAGTAAAATAATCATCCCACTGTTTATCAAGTATCTGCCTTGCTTTATCTAGTGACACCACTTGATAGCGATCAAATGAGTGTGAAACAAGTTTAAGGTTTAGTAGTTTTTGTAAGGCATCGCCAATTTCAAAGTCTATGCTATTGGATAAGGACTCCTTAAACCAATGTTCAATTTGCTGGTCAAGATCATCTGCACTAAGTGGTTTTTCCGAAATCAATAGAAAGTAATAAGCAAGCATCGCTTCTTTACATTCTTCTTCTTCAGCTGCATCGATTAAGCGATGAAACACACCCATATTATTATCAAGATTTTTGAAATAAAGATTATCTGTTAGCATTTTCATAAAACGTATTTTACGGTTTTTAAAACTACTAAACTGTTTCCACAAAAAAGCACCTAGCGTGCCAAAACCAACGGCCAGTGCTAATAAGTTGGTCTGATTTAACTCAACAGGTTCTTTTTGTAACCCTAACCAAAAAGCGATTAACGCACCACTGAGTAACAATGTCGTTCCGAGTTTTGTGACTAACATAATGACCCCACCAACGGCTGCTGGCACGCCGATCATTAATTTATCAATAGGCTTCATCCGTACTTCAGTATTAGGGAACAGCATTTCCAAATCACAACGTGGGATATTGCGGAAATACTTAATGATGGTTGAGCCAGGTTTGAAATAAAGTTCTTTGCGCTCTTTTTCATCAAAATGCGACTGCGGTTTAAATTTTACAATTACCACTACACGGTCGTAATTGATAAATTTGACTACTTTTTTTCGTAACCCTAGCATTGAAACCAATGTTTCTTTTCGTTTTGATTCGCCACGCCTAAAGAACAGTACTTGCTCAAAATCTTCAAAATCAACATTTAACTTAATGTTAAACAGTGATGATTCAGTCATTGATCGCTCGAGATCTTCACGAGTTATTTTTTCAAAATTAGCTTTGTTTAGTAAGCTATTTAACGATTCAAACAGACGTATTTCTTTATCTTCAAGTGCTTCTTTACTATTGGCAAACACTTCTTGTGTATCCGCATCAGGGTTTACTGGTGCGTAACATTCCTTCAAGGTTTCAAGGGATTGATGAAAATCAAAATGATAAACATGCTTCAGTAAATCACATAGGTCTTGCAACTTATTGCGGTCTGATGCATTGAGTTGGTCTTCATCCATTAGCAATCGCACTATATCATTGCGACTGAAGGGGATGAAGCGGGCATTTTGTAATGGAGGAATCATGCGCTTAATCCTAGAGTATGTGATAGAAAATGTCTATCTTGAATCGTGACAGGCGTCAAGTTAGCAATAGGTTGCTAACAGCCAGTTTGCCTATAAAGGCATATCAAAAATAGTTTGATGTGTCTTTGCTACTTGAAAATTACTTTTTTTGCAGCAATTAATCGATTGTTTCTATACCTTCGCCACCAAAGCGAGTGGCTAAATATCCGATGATTAAACCGATGATGGCGCCCTCAGCAACAAACCAAAATGGTGAGCTTATTGCTCCACTTTCAAACATCACATACAGAACGTATTGCATTTTTTCGTAAGCGAAAAAGGTTAATACTAAATTCATCCAAGCACCAATTAATGGTGCGCGAACCCACCAAGGTAAAGGCAATTTCAAAACGGGATGGAAAGTAAAGACACCAAAAACGCCGATGATAGCTCCGACAGTGGTATACCATAGCAAAATACCAATTCTCAGCAACCAATCTGCCTCTGGCCAAAAGTAAGGCAAACAAATCAACCCTAACAGTCCAAAAGAAAAACCAACTAACTTACCAATTGCGATACGGGTGACTAATGATGGGTTTCCAAACATAAGATTCTCCTTTGCAAAGCGTATGATTTAGGTGTTACAGCTTTATACAACTAAACAAAATTTTGATTCCGCTATAGTTGCTAGTTAATTCACTGCTGTTACCCTTATTCTAACTGTTGTTGATGAGAAATTCTCTAACTACTTTTATAAACGCTTGTGGCTGTTCTGCATGAACCCAATGGTCGGTGGGCAAGCTTGCAAATTGGGCTTTTGTAAAATGCACTTTGATGTCCTCAATATCATCATCTCGTACATAACCACTGCGTTCCCCATGAATGAATAAGCATGGTTTGTCATAGCGTGTGGATGAACACACAGCTTGTTGCATGCCAGAGTAATTAGCTTTTAATGCAGCTAAGTTAATTCGCCATACGAGACGGTTATCTTCACCATTTACAGGATCTTTTTTTACCAAATTCATTAATAAAAATTGGCGCAGCATTGTATTATCAATTGTACTGCTTAACACTTGGTCAATCTTACTACGGGTTCGCATCGCTGATAGATCTACTGCCATCATGGCATCAATCAAATGTGTATGTTCATCAGGGTAAGTACGCATTGCCATGTCGACAATGATCAACTGGTTAACACGTTCAGGGAATTGAGCTGCAAATTGCATCGCTACTTTTCCACCAAGTGAATGGCCTAGCAAATGAGTCGTACCAAGATTGAGTGCGTCACATAACTCAGCAATATCTTCTACCATATCTGAATATAGTTGTGATGTGCTATGTGGCGATCTGCCATGATTGCGCAAATCAACGCTGATGACTTGATGCGTCTGTGAGAAGTATTTGGCAATGGCGCTGAAGTTATCAGCAGAGCCAAATAAACCGTGAAGCAGAATGAGTGGTAGGCCTTGCCCAACACTTTGATAATGTAATTGCATAAGTTATCCATTCTAAAGCAGACTAGAATGATAGTTCAATATCAATCAGCCCGAAAACCACAACAGCCTTATCTCATTGAATACTCTAGTTAGTCAATACAATTATCTTGGTTAAACCTAGCTAAAGAAATTATTATTGTTAAGAAAGTTTTGATTTATAAAGCACCTTGCTTTTATTAATATCTGTTCTGCCTTTCAAAATATTAGGTATCGCACGACAATAGCTTCTAGAAAGCCCAATAGCGTCAACAAGTTCAGCCACTAAAATAGGTTCTTCTAATTGATCTAAATACCATTTAATTCGCTCTGGAATTTCATAAGGTATAGGTATAAATGTTTGTTTAGAAATACTCATGGCATCACCTAAGCATATAGTCCCATTACTTATTATTTGCCCAAGATAACCTCGTTTATTTATTAATTGTTTTGGGCTAACTAATAACTTAACTTTTTTACAAGGTTCACAATGAAAGGTTAGCCTAACCTCAACATCACCGAATTTAACGACTGTCCCAGATGGCAAACTGTGAATGTCATCAGTCACCAATATATTTTCTCTCAATGCAGATGGTTTTATGTCAAACTCAATGAGTGTCGAAGACGGTACAATAAGCACATGCCTCCAAGCGTGGCACTGACGATTGCTGACTAAGCCGCTTGTATTAGCATCAATGGAATGATGAGGGTATGTATTACCTTCTTCACTGTGAGTGAATAATTGCTCAATCATGAAGAAGAGTAAGCGATTGGCCTTGGCCAAGATATTGATAATATATTTGCATGAAAGTTTATTTAAACACACACACTAGCTAATTTGAAAAGATTTCGTTAGGATTGAGCTCATTAAAGCAGCTTACAAAGGTTAGTAATATGGCAGTCGCACAAGCCGGTATTTTTAATAGTGATGCATCGGTACATCATTATTATTTAGAGTTTACTGTTGACGCAGGTGTTGAAGTGGAAGTGCTTAAAAAGCAGCTAGCTTCCATTGCCCAACCTGAAGAAAGTCATCTAGTGATGGCGTTCGGCCCAAACTGTTGGCAGCGACTGCAGCCCAAACTACAGATTAAAGGCTTAAGCAGTTTTGAAGCGATAGATGGTGTGCAGGCGCATTCTTGCCCCAGTACCCAGCAAGACCTATTATTTTGGCTACATTGCCCTAACGAACGCGGTCATAGTTATAATTTTGACCACGTTTTGAAAATCATTACTGCATTAGAGAGTGTTGCATATTTGACTCTTGAAATTCAAGGGGTTAAATACCACGATAGTCGTGATTTAATAGGCTTTATTGACGGCTCTGCCAACCCTAAAGATGAACATAAGTACTTGGAAAGTTTGATTCCTGATGGTAGCGTAGGTGAAAAAGGGAGTTATGTACTCACTCAGAAGTGGGTGCATAATTTAACCGCTTTTAAACAAATGCCACAGCAGCAGCAAGAAAAAGTGATTGGTAGAACCAAGCCAGACAGTATTGAACTAGAAGGTGATGCCATGCCCAATAATTCACATGTGAGTCGTACCGACGCTAAATTAGATGGCAAAGCGGCCAAAGTCTATCGCCGTAGCACGCCTTTTGGGAATAGTCAGGAAAAAGGGCTTTATTTCGTTAGCTTTGCTAATGAACAAGCACGCCACCAAATTCAACTTGATAGAATGTTTGGTAAGGTTGGTGATGGTCTTTATGATCGCCTATTAGATTTTAGCCAAGCCAAAACCAGCTCCTATTGGTTTGCACCGAGTAAAACTGCATTAGAAGCATTATTAGCTAGTTAATGAGCTTGATATGTTTACCAACAAACAAGTTCGCACGTTAAAGCTGCCATACTGTCATACTTAATCTCCATACAGAAACTTCCAACTAATGGCGCAAGCAAATACCACCAATCACAAAGATAGACCCAAACCAAAACGCGTTGTCTCACTCAAGGATTTATGGCCCTTTTTAAAGCCTTATCGCTTACAAGTGGGTATCGCTTTTGTGTTGTTATGCTTAGCCTCTGCAGCTTTACTATTAGTACCATTAGCCTTTCGTGATTTAATTGATGTTGGCTTTGGAAAAAGTGATGGCGTAGCCCCGACAATTAACATTGATACCAAGTTTGGCGTGCTGTTTGGTTTGGCCGCTTTTTGGGCGCTCATGGTTGCTTCGCGTTACTATATGGTTTCGTGGATAGGTGAGCGGGTGACGGTGGATTTACGTAGTGCAGTTTATGCCAGCGTATTAAGGCAGTCGCCGCAGTTTTTTGAAACTTTGCAAACGGGGGAAGTGCTTTCTCGTTTAACGGGTGACACCACGCTCATTCAAACGGTTGTGGGTAGCTCAGCATCAATGGGTCTGCGCAGCTTGTTTCAGTTTACAGGTGGCATGATTATGCTTGCCGTGACCAGCTTTTACTTATTTTCAATCAATATTGGTTTAATGATCTGTTTGATTTTCCCTATTGTGTTAATCGGCCGTTCAGTCAAAAAACTCTCACGTGAGTCGCAAGACCGTATTGCCGATAGCTCAGCAATGGCCGGTGAGATATTAAATGCCATGCCAACCGTACAATCTTATACGCAAGAAACGCGTGAAACGAATCGCTTTGCTGATAGTGCACAGTTAAGCTTTTTAACCGCGATTCGAAGAGTGAAGGTCAGGGCATTGCTCACTGCAGTGATTATTACTGCCGTGATGGGCACGATTATTTTTGTATTATGGTTAGGCGCGCGCCAGGTTAGTGAAGGTGTGATGACAGGTGGCGAGCTAGCTTCATTTGTCTTATATGCTGCCATGGTAGCCGGCAGCGTAAGCACTATGGCGCAAGTATGGGGCGATATTATGCGTGCCGCTGGCGCCACTGAGCGTTTACTCGAATTATTACATACAGAAACTGCCATTACTGAGGCGGTTAACCCACACCCATTAGCTAACGAATCCCAAGCCGATATTCAATTTAACAATGTGAAGTTTCACTATCCATCACGGCCACTTAATCCAGCATTAAACAACGTTAATCTGCACATTAAGGCAGGTGAAACTGTAGCTTTAGTTGGACCGTCAGGGGCAGGGAAAACCACCATTTTTCAATTGTTGTTACGCTTCTACGATCCGCAAACGGGTAACATTGCGATTAATGGCCAAAATATTAACGACATCAGCTTACATAATTTACGACGCTTAATTGCAATGGTCCCTCAAGACCCGGTTATTTTTTCTGCCAATGTCTTAGAAAACATACGCTACGGGCAACCAGATGCGACTGATGAAGCAGTGATCGCTGCAGCCAATGCCGCGCAAGTGGCGCAATTTGTGCCGCAGTTGCCTGAAGGTTACAACACTTTCTTAGGTGAGCGTGGCACACGCTTATCAGGCGGGCAAAGACAACGCATTGCCATTGCGCGTGCCATGTTAAAAGATGCGCCTATTCTATTATTAGACGAAGCCACCAGTGCATTAGATGCTGAATCTGAAATACTGGTTCAAGAAGGACTGAATGCCGCCATGCAAGGTAGAACCACGCTGATTATTGCCCACCGATTAGCCACCGTGCAAAAGGCGGATAAAATTGTCGTAATGGAAAACGGTGAGATTGTAGAAACAGGTGATGCAACTGAATTGCGCAAAAAAGGTGGTTTGTACGCAAGGTTGGCTGAATTGCAATTTGAAAACTAAACGTTAATTAAGCTGGCTTATCAGTTACTTCTTAATGCTAGAAACAAGTCCGCAAAACAAGTAAAATATAACTTAACTAGTTGCATGAATAGTAATAGATTTTTACAGCTGATTCACAGTAGGAAAAACACCCTAAACCTCTCGCACAGACACAACGAAAGAAAAAAGCACAATGACAAAAGAAACACAGAAACTAGAAAGCCTGAATCAACGTTTAAGTTATATTGTTGGTGAAAATATGGCAACTCAACTCAAAAATGACGGAATTGAGTTAGATACGGATGCATTAGTACTGGCAGTAGCCGATTTTGCTGCGGGCAATCCATCACGCCTAACTGACGAAGATAAAAAACACACTGTTGAGGAAATGCAAAAGATTCACCAAGAAAATCAACAGGCTGTGCAAGGTGAAAATGCTGCAAAAAATACGGCAGAAGGCATTGCTTATCTAGTAGAAAACGGCAAAAAAGAAGGTGTTAATACAACCGGTACTGGTCTGCAATACAAAGAGATGGTAGCTGGTAATGGCGAAAAACCAAAAGCAAGCGATACTGTTAAAGTGCATTACAAAGGCACCCTCATTGATGGCACAGTGTTCGATAGCTCTTATGACCGCGGTGAACCAGCTGTCTTTCCTGTCGGCGGTGTGATTGCTGGATGGACTGAAGCGCTGCAATTAATGAGTGTCGGTGATAAGCTTGAGCTAGTAATCCCGTCTGACTTAGCTTATGGTGCAAGCGGCAGTGGCCAATCGATTGGGCCAAATGCTACTTTAATATTTGAAGTTGAGTTGTTGGGTATTGAATAGGGCAGCTTTTATTCTTTAAGATGAAAGTGGAACTTAAAATCGTTAATGCGTATTTAATTGTGTTACGTCTCCAAATTGTTATAACAAGCTGCAAAAAACGCCTAATTGATTAGCTAATGCCATATACCTTATTGCCCCAGTGGCCAAAAACGTACCCTGAGACGCATGCAAGCGGATCACTAAAACTACATAACGAAGACTTTCGTGTCACAGAACTTCCTTTGGTATTGCCGTCAGGTGAGGGCGAACATATTTGGCTGCATGTTAAAAAAGACGGTGCTAACACAGTTTACGTTGCGCAATGCCTTGCTGACTATGCAGATGTAAAAGAAAACGATGTCGGCTACGCAGGCTTAAAAGATCGCTATGCCATTACTGAGCAGTGGTTTAGTATCTATTTTCCAAAAGGCGAAACACCTGATTTTTTACAGTTGAAACATGATGAATTCACTGTGCTAGCACAAAGCCGTCATGTTAAAAAATTGCGCCGAGGTGATTTATTGGGCAATCAGTTCAAAATTATATTGCGTGATGTAGAAGGTGAACAAGCGCGCATTGACTCAAACTTAATGCAGATTCAACAGCATGGCGTTCCTAACTATTTTGGTCATCAGCGATTTGGACACGATGGCGGCAATGTTGAGCAAGGGCGTTTAATGCTGTCGCAAGAAATTCGTGTACGCAACCAAAAAATGAAAGGCATTTACTTGTCGGCAGTCCGTTCTTTTGTCTTTAATGAAATACTGGCAACACGCATTAGCAATGGGCTATGGGGCAAGACAGTAGCGGGCGATATTTTAGATGATGAAGACATGGCCACAGGTGCTCTATGGGGGCGAGGTCGTGTCGTTACCACTGCAGACGCTGCTTACTTAGAAAATACTATAGCCAAGCAGCATGCATCTCTATGTGAAGGCATGGAGTTTGCAGGCCTATCGCAAGAGCGTCGGGCTTTAGCAGCTATCCCAAAAAATATGACATGGAAATGGATAAACGAGACACAACTACAATTCACATTTTCATTGCCAGCTGGTTATTATGCGACCTCAGTCATGCGAGAAGTGCTAGATGCGCAAGAACCAAAAAGATATAACATCGACCTAAAATAAAAAGCCAAACTTAAAGTAAAAAAGTGAGAGTGAAGTATTACTCAATCAAGAATGCTGATCTGGTTAATTCCGATCGGACACTTTCCTAAAAGAGTTTAACTTTCTCTTTGTTCTAGCAGCATATAAGTACTGTAATATTTATAAATATTAGCAACATAGCGAACAGTTTCACTTCCGGTTAGCCTGCCAGCAGCAACCTCCACATTTTGAAACCATATATTCTTATCTAACCCCATTTTCTCCGCACGAGCCCTCATTTTACGAACATTAGCAGGGCCAGCATTGTAAGCAGCCCAAGAGAAAAATATTTGATCTTCTCGGGAGATATTAGAACTATTAAAATAACGGTTTCTTAGAAAATTCATATACTTTGCAGCAGCGTGAATATTGTTCTCTAATAACTTGATATTTTTAATAGCAACATGTCTATCACTTGCTGTAGATGGCAGTATTTGCATTATTCCAACAGCCCCTCTAATGCTAGTCACATCCTGGCGAAGGCCCGACTCTTGATAGGCTTGAGCAATAAGTTTTAAATAATCAATATCATACTTCCGCCCATATCTTTTAAACAAAGGCATCAATTCTTTGTATTGCTTACTTTCTTTATGCTGTTTCAGGTTTTCAAGCTTTTGATCTCTGCCATAATATTGACTAATGATTATATTGCCTAATAGTGACCCTTTTTTAACCTTTTCAGAAAAAGCTTTGAGATGTTCTTTTAATTCAGGGTTGTTTTTTCTAACTGCCCAACCTATCGAACCTGATTTATTTAAAACAAGATCACTTCTAACCTGGATGTTTGCTAGGACTTTAGACCATAATTTAGCTTTGAAATCATCAATGGCTGTAATATCAATGGCTCCAGCATTTAACATTTCTAAAAGATCTTCACCACTTAAATAATCTTTTGCCTCAATGATATTTACCGGTTTAAGCCCGTTGTTTATTAGTTTTACATTCAACTGTTTTAGGTGTTCAATATAACTACTGCCTTTTACAAGATGAATATTTTTCCCAGACAAGTCATCCATGCCTTCTATGTTTTTTTTACTACGTTGATTAGTAATAATGACTTCATTAATTTTTAATCTGTGGCCAGATACAAAATCGATTTGTTTTTTTCTACTATCGGTGATGGTCAATAACCCAGCTGCAATATCACCTTTCCCGGCAAGTAGGTAAGGAATAAGGTCCTTAAAGTTAACTGGGACATAAACAATACGTGTTTTTTTATCTTCTTTTTTTACTCCTTTATTTAATTCTTTTTCATAATTGTCCAATAATTCAACAATGAATCCTGATATTTTCCCATTATCAATATAAAAGTCGGTCCTTCCCGGAACAACTAAAGCACGAATGATTTTTCGGTTTTTTAATTTAGTAAGATCATCCGTATAGCGAAAGTCAGTATAACTGGGTATTAAACGATTCAAATCTAGGTTGGAATTACTTGAAATTTTATTTTTCTCTAGTCCTTTTGGGCTCACTTCTTCAACATAAACTTTTTCCGTTACTTTTGGCTTGACCTCGTTTATATCTTTTTTTATAGAACTTTGTGCTGGTGTGGTTACGTTAATATCTCTAGTTTGAGAAAAAATCCAATACCCAGCAGCAAATAGGCATGGAAAACTTAAAATAATATATACACATAAATTCTTTATGTTCATTCTTGTAATCATAATATTTTTACATCTCAGAAGCTATAAGGAATAACCCATATACTGTAATATCAATAGTTATCTAATTGACAGTCACTAGTTAGCCGTTCTAAAGACTTTGATGGTATGTTTTAAATGGCTAAAAAGGAAAGTAAGATGAAGCAAGCAATCTTTAAATTGCAAACCTCAACTATCAGAAATGACGGTGAATACCGGCAATTGCCTTATACCGTTCGTATTTCTTCTCATTTAAGTATTTTGCACTGATGGTAACTACAGGTTTTACCGCCATCACATTATGTAGTGCAATCTAAGTTTTGTGAAAATAATGATTTCTAAACAGTATTTCTTAGTGACTATCTTATCGTTAAATTTAATGACCAGTAGCGTAGGGTTTTCTGCTGAAATTAAAAGTATTGATTGTTTAGCTTATTGGCAATTACGTAGTGTTGGTTTATCTCGAGACTACGGTATTGCCAGTGCAAAGCTTTCCGGTAAATACCATCATCGATATCAAACTGATTTAAACTTATTAAAGCAAAAACAATCGCCTAAAGTTTTAACGAAAGGTATGTTTTCAGCGATGAAAACCATGCTGGAAAAAATAGATAAGGATTATGCACGAACGGCAGAATTAGATGATGACTACTCAGCGGTTTGTCCCTTAGAAGATTGATTTAATAAGCTTAGGATACAAAAAAGCCCGGTAATACCGAGCTTTTTATGCTTATTTAACTGAGCTTAGCCACCGCCAGGTGTCAACTGCTCAATAATTGCTTCTTGATCAATGGTAAAACTTGCAGCTTTGTAACGTGGTGGATATTTAACATAACTCTTAAAGTGATCCAATACCCCTGACTGAGCTGGAAGCAATAGATAGGCTCTATCTAGATACCAATCCCAGTAGGTGTTAGAAGTAATTGTTGCATTCTCGTATGGGTCTGTACGAAGGTTAAATAATAAAGGGATGCGAGTTTTGGTGAACGGCTCTGCCCATAGATTAAGCGTACCAACTTCACGTTGCTGTGCAAACACAACTTTCCAGTTGTCATAGCGCAAACCAGTTAAATCACCGTCGTCAGAGTAATAAAAGAAATCTTTACGAGGCCCTTTTTCATTTTTACCAGTTAAAAGCGGTAAAAAGTTAAAGCCGTCTAAATGCACTTTAAATTTTTTGCCAGCAGTTGAGTGACCTTTCAGTAGCTTCTCTTTGATCTTATCATCTCCAGCGGCAGCCATAAGTGTTGGTGCCCAATCAAGGTGAGACATAATCTCGTTAGAGATCGAACCTGGCTCGATATGCCCAGGCCAGCGAACCATTGCGGGCACCCTGTAAGCGCCTTCCCAGTTGGTATTTTTCTCACCACGGAACGGGGTAGTACCGGCATCAGGCCATGTGTTCATGTGCGGGCCGTTGTCTGTTGAGTAGATAACGATAGTGTTATCTTTTAAGCCTAGCTCATCAATCTTAGTTAATACCGTACCAACGTTCTTATCATGATCGATCATCACGTCATGATAGGTACTTTGCCATTGACCAGCTTGACCTTTGCTTGCTTCTTTAGCGTAGGTGCGAAAGTGCATGTGCGTAAAGTTAATCCAGGCAAAAAATGGCTTACCAGTTTTCGCTTGTTTTTCAATCCATTTAGCACTGCGCGCAGCAACATCATCGTCGATAGTTTCCATACGCTTTTTAGTTAGTGGGCCAGTATCTTCAATACGGCCATCGGCAAAACTGTGAATCACACCGCGTGGACCAAACTTCTTACGAAATTCTGGGTTTTTTGGATAATCTTTATGTTCAGGCTCTTCCTCGGCATTTAAGTGATATAAATTGCCATAAAACTCATCAAAGCCATGGTTCGTAGGTAGCATTTCATCTTTGTCGCCAAGATGGTTTTTACCAAATTGCCCTGTCGCGTAGCCTTCACCTTTAAGCATTTCAGCAATAGTAGGATCTTTTTTGTGCATGCCAATTTCAGCACCTGGCATACCCACTTTACTTAAGCCAGTACGATATACGTTTTGACCAGTAATAAATGCAGACCGCCCAGCAGTACAGCTTTGCTCTGCATAGTAGTCAGTGAATAACATGCCTTCCTTAGCAATGCTGTCGATATTAGGTGTTTGATACCCCATCATGCCATTGGTATAAGCACTCACATTAGACTGACCAATATCATCTCCCCAGATCACGACTATGTTAGGTTTGGTACCAGCTGCTTGAGCAACCCCGGTTGCTATTAAGCAAGCGGTTGCTGTCACAATAACCTTAAGTTTTATATTCATATTTATTGTTCCTTTTTATAGTTAGTTTGGGAATACTTGTAGCCAGTCTTTCTTCATATCGATTATTAGCCAATTATTTTTCTTTGCATCAATGAGACCTTGCTTAAGCTTACCTATATGCGAGTCGGAATCGTAAGCCCATTCTCGAATTTCATCAGTATGATGAATATATATATTCATATTTGGCTTAATGTTAGTTGCAGTCCACTCAAGCATTTGTAAATCACCGTCAGAATTGCCAACGGCTAATATTGGTCGCTTGCCTATAAATTGATGGATTGCGAGAGGTTTTCCTTCTTTGTCGTCAATAAAATCTAACTTTGGCTCACGCATAATTACTGGCTTACCATCAATGTAGTCGAATTTAGTGCTGAGTCGGCTGCCGATGACATTTTCTTTGGGTATACCGTAGACACGTTCTGACCATGGGCGCATGAAATCAATCCCGCCGCCCGAGACGATATAAATGCGAAAATTATTGTCACGTAAATGATCAAGTAACTCAAGCATTGGCTGGTACACCATTTCGATAAAGAGCTTTCCAGTTGTTGGATGAGTTGCGGTGTTAACCCAATCGTTTACGGATTGCTCAAATTGGTCAGTAGTCATTCCACTATGGGATGTTCCTACCAATTCTAATAGTCCTTGTTTACCAAACCCCACAACGGCTTTCAAATCACCACTAAGCGCTGCTTTGTAAAGAGGTTTTTTTCGCCATTGTTGCCCTAGTGCGGGATCTTCTTTGGCCATGGCCTTAATTTGGTCAAGGGCAAAGTAAAGTTGAAAGTATGCTGGTTGCTCTGCCCAGAGTGTGCCATCGTTATCAAATACTGCAATGCGGTCAGTTGGTGCCACAAAGTTGCTGCTGCCCTTTGTGCTAACACTTTTAATAAATTCTTTAAGGCGTTGAGAGTCTGCGTTGTCTTGCCAAGAGGTCATTTCAGCAGCAATTACCATGGTGCTGTTTAACAACAGCATCATAAGTATTGTTGCGAAAAATCTAATTCTAAGCATTATTTTCCTTATTTTATTTTGAACTAGATAGTCTTATGCAGGATGTTAACTGCAAAAATAGATGGCTTCTGTGTAGCTTTAACTCGAAAATATACGTTAAGTGTTTATAACTACTATTATGCATGGAAGTAGTAATGTAGTGCAACAAAAATACCTGTTAAAAAATTAGGGTAGTGATTTTTTTGAATCTTAAAGAGTTAAGGCTAGGTTGCTTATATGACCCCAAAGGTCTAATTATATTAGCCTCACCATTAGCAGCCTCTTAGTCAAGGTTGTCACTTTTAACTTTAGAATCGGTGAAAGAATGCCACTGCCAGCAACAATACTTTCTTCAGTAAGCCTCATTGTTTTTATCCTCAAGCTGTAGATTAGTGGGTAGTAACAAAATAAATGCTTGCAAGTCCCGTAAAAAAGTTAAATAATCGTACTCGGAATTGCTGCAAGGATAGAATGCCTAGCGAAGTCTTTTTTAAAGAATACGTGTAGGCACTTGCAACTTAATCCCACCCTTAACCTTGCAATTTGTTATTTCTTACCATAGACAAACTATAAGGTAACAGAAGCACAATTAAACACTATTCATAGGAAAAAAAATGACAGATAACGTAGATGCAGAATCAAAACCAAAATGTGGTTGTGGTAAAAGTTTACACATGCCGTATTGCGACGCCAGCCATGACCGTTCACCTGAAGAATATGAAGCATGGAAAGTTGAAGTAGCAGCAGAAAAAGAGAAGAATGCTTAACAAAGAGCTAAAGAGGCGCGATCATTTTGATTAAAAACGTAAAACTAAGCTGGCTGAATCCTTGAATTAGAGGAGAAGGGTGCATATGTAGCGCGCTTTTTTTAGATAAAACAAAACCCGCTGAAGCGGGTTTTGTTTTTTTGAAGCATTGGTTAACTATTCCTACTTCAATTCGAAGGTGAGGCCAACGAGGCATCACCGAAGAAGTGATGTTTGGAATTACATCATGCCGCCCATTCCACCCATACCACCCATACCACCCATATCAGGCATTGCTGGTGCGCCACCAGCAGCAGCTTCTTGCGGTGCTTCAGCAATCATGCAGTCTGTTGTTAACATTAAGCCAGCAATAGAGGCTGCATTTTGTAGTGCAGAGCGTGTTACTTTTGTTGGGTCAAGAATACCCATTTCAATCATGTCACCATAAGTTTCATTAGCTGCGTTGTAACCGTGATTGCCTTTACCAGCAGTCACGTTGTTAACAACCACTGAAGGCTCAGCACCTGCATTAGCAACGATTTGACGTAGAGGCTCTTCAACGGCACGTAATACGATTTTAACGCCAGCCTCTTGGTCCAAATTATCACCTTTAACTTTAGCAATTGCGTCTAGTGCACGAATGAATGCAACGCCACCGCCAGCAACAATACCTTCTTCAACTGCTGCGCGTGTTGCGTGTAATGCATCTTCAACACGTGCTTTTTTCTCTTTCATTTCGATTTCAGTGGTTGCACCAACTTTAATCACTGCGACGCCACCAGCTAATTTAGCTACGCGTTCTTGAAGTTTTTCTTTATCGTAGTCACTAGTAGAAGCTTCTACTTCAGCCTTGATTTGGCTAATGCGTGATTTGATGTTTCCTTCTGTACCAGCGCCATCAATGATGATGGTGTTTTCTTTACCGATTTCGATACGTTTGGCTGAACCTAGTTGCTCTAGTGTGACGTCTTCTATTTTCAAGCCAACTTCATCCGCAATGACTGTGCCGCCAGTTAAAATAGCGATGTCTTCTAGCATTGCTTTACGACGATCGCCAAAACCAGGTGCTTTAACAGCTACTGTTTTTAAGATCCCGCGAATGTTATTAACAACCAATGTTGCTAGTGCTTCACCATCAATATCTTCAGCAATAATAAGAAGTGGACGACCCTCTTTAGCTACTTGCTCTAACGTTGGTAGTAAATCACGGATGTTTGAGATTTTTTTGTCGTGTAATAATACTAAAGGATTTTCAAGCAATGCAATTTGACGCTCTGCATTGTTGATGAAATATGGTGATAGGTAGCCACGGTCAAACTGCATACCTTCAACAACGTCTAGCTCGTTGCTTAGGCCAGAGCCGTCTTCAACAGTGATAACACCTTCCTTACCCACTTTTTCCATTGCGTCTGCAATGATTTTGCCAACTGATTCATCTGAGTTTGCTGAGATAGAACCAACTTGTGCAATTTCTTTGCTTGTTGTGCATGGCTTTGATTGCTTTTGTAGTTCAGCCGTTGCTGCTTCTACTGCTTTATCAATACCGCGTTTAAGATCCATTGGGTTCATACCAGCAGCCACTGATTTCATGCCTTCACGAATAATCGCTTGCGCTAGTACCGTTGCTGTTGTTGTGCCGTCACCAGCGATGTCATTGGTTTTAGAAGCAACTTCTTTAACCATTTGTGCACCCATGTTTTCAAACTTG
>CAZJUK010000035.1:0-16566 GCA_964549145.1 uncultured Methylophilaceae bacterium | reverse complement strand
CTTTCTAATGGTTTGTTTTTTAAAGAAGAAACAATAGATAAAAGTACTGACAAATCAACTGCTGGCTCACTGATCTTGACACCACCAACTGCATTTATAAATACATCTTGATCAAAACAAGCCACACCTGCATGTCGATGCAATACAGCCAATAACATGGCCAAACGGTTTTGCTCTAAGCCGACACATAACCGTTTAGCATTGGGCGCATGACTTTCGTCGACTAATGCTTGAATCTCGATAAGCAAAGGCCTTGTGCCTTCTATTGTTACGGTAATACAACTACCAGCCACTTGTTCTTCATGATGCGATAGAAATAATGCAGACGGGTTTGCAACTTCACGCAGGCCTTTGTCTGTCATGGCAAATACGCCTATTTCGTTGACTGCGCCAAAACGGTTTTTAAAAGCACGGATTAAACGAAATGAGGAGTTTTGATCGCCTTCAAAATACAAGACTGTATCTACAATGTGCTCCAAGACTCTTGGGCCTGCTAACGTACCGTCTTTGGTTACATGCCCAACTAAAATGATTGAAATACCTAATTGTTTGGCTAACCTTGTCAACTGCGCTGCACACTCACGTACTTGCGCGACAGAGCCAGGTGCTGATTGCAATGCTTCTGAATAAATGGTTTGAATTGAATCTATAACTGCAATATTAGGATGGTTCTTTTGCAATGTTGCTAATATTATTTCTAGATTAATTTCAGCTAACAAATCAATTTCACTTGCATCCAAACCTAAACGTTTAGCACGCATCGCAATTTGCTGTGGAGATTCTTCGCCACTGACATAAATAGCCTGACTATTTTTACCTAAATGGCATAAAGTTTGTAACAATATTGTCGATTTTCCAATACCTGGGTCACCACCAATAAGTATCACACCGCCTTCAACTAAACCACCGCCTAATACACGGTCAAACTCACTAATACCTGTGGGTTTACGGGCTATTTCAGTTGCTTGTACAGTTGAAAGCTTTTGCAAATGGCCTGTATCAGCCAAGCCTTCAAATTTATTCGCGTAACGATTAAGACTGATCGTTTCTGCAATACTCTCCACTAAGGTGTTCCATGCCATACAGCTTGGGCATTGCCCCTGCCACTTTGGCTCAGCTGCACCGCATTCAGTACAGGTATAAATAGCTTTAGCCTTGGCCATTAATCAATCACCTCTATTGTTACTCTAGGTGCAACTCCGCATAACAATTCATAACCAATAGTGCCTGCCGCTTCAGCCAGAGTATCAACAGGCACTTGATCACCCCATAACTGAACAACTGCACCTGTTTCAGCAGCAGGAATGCCTGTTAAATCGCAAAACATCATGTCCATAGATACACGGCCTAATGTTTTTGTTAGCTGCCCATTCACTGCAATCGGCGACCCATTTGGCAAACGTCTTGGATAGCCATCTGCATAGCCACAAGCGACAACACCGACACGCGTGGCTTTAGTCGCTGTAAACCGATTACCATAACCGATACTTTCGCCTGCTTTTAAATTTTGCACAGCAATAATTTCAGCATTTAATTGCATCACTGGCTTCAAATTAAAGGTGCTAGCAAGTTTGCCACTGACGGGCGTGGCACCAAAAAGCATAATGCCTGGCCTCACCCAATCAGAATGCGTTTGTGGGTGATGCAAAACAGAAGCAGAGTTAGCTAAAGATATCGCATGATTTACATAGTTGGGTATAATTTTTATTGCATTTTGGAAACATTGCAATGGTGCTGAGACGGCTTCTTGATAACGAGTTAAATCAGCATCGGCATTCGCAAAATGCGTCATGAACACAATATCGGCTACATTAACACACGCTTTAAGACGATTAAAGGCTGCCAGGTATTTATCAGGCTTGAATCCTAAACGATTCATACCTGAATTCATTTTAAGGTGCACATTAATAGGATGTTTTAATTGTGTATTTTCTAGCATTTCAATTTGCTGTGCACAATGCACAACAATATCAAACCCGAAACTGGCCGTAATTTCTAAAGTACCAGCATCAAATACACCTTGTAGCAACAAAATCTTCTGTTGAAAACCTGCCTCATGTAAATCTATAGCCTCGTTAAGTCTAAGCACAGCAAAACCTTCTGCGGCTTGTAATGCATGCGCAACGTCAAGCAAGCCATGCCCATAAGCATTTGCTTTGAGGACAGCCATTACTTTAGCATTGGGTGCATGCTTTCTAACCACGGCTAGATTATGTTGTAATGCTTTAAATGAAATAGAAGCTTGTATGGGTCTCATTTGGTATTATATTTTACTCACCGACCACGTAGTCCGCATTAGCGAAGTCTTCAAAGCGCGTATGCTCACCCATAAAGGTTAATCTTACACGGCCAATTGGCCCATTACGTTGCTTAGCAACAATAATTTCTGCCGTACCTTTATCTGGGCTATCTGCGTTATAGACTTCATCACGATAAATAAATAAAATCAAATCAGCATCTTGCTCGATTGCGCCAGATTCCCGCAAATCAGACATAATAGGTCTTTTGTCTGGCCGTTGCTCTAAACCACGATTAAGCTGAGAAAGTGCGACTACAGGCACATCCAGTTCTTTAGCTAAAGCTTTAAGTGATCGTGAAATTTCAGAAATCTCAGTAGCGCGATTTTCAGTTCTAGTTCCTGCAGCTGCAGACATTAATTGCAAATAATCAACGACAATCAGCCCTAACTTACCTGTTTGTCTATGCAGCCGTCTAGCTCTTGCTCGAACATCAAAGCTGCTTAAACCTGCGCCTTCGTCAATAAAAATAGGTGCCTCGTTTAATCGACCTAACGCAGTAGTTAGTTTCTCCCAGTCCTCATCTTCTAATCGACCTGTACGCATACGATGCTGATCTAATCGGCCAACTGACCCGATCATCCGCGTTGCTAACTGTGTAGCACCCATCTCCATGGAAAACACCGCGACTGGCAAGCCTGTATCTAACGCCACATTTTCAGCAATATTGATAGATAGGGCCGTTTTCCCCATAGAGGGACGGCCAGCAACAATGATTAAATCACCACCGTGGAAGCCAGATGTCATTCTGTCTAAATCAGTAAATCCAGTCGGGATACCAGTCACTTCACTTTGGTCTTCACGTGAAAATAACTCATCAATTTTTTCTGCCACTTGAGGCAAAAGCGTTTTTATATCTTGGAAGCCTTGGCTATCTTTTTGGCCACCTTCTGCAATTTGGAAAATTTTAGCCTCAGCTTCGTCCAAAAGCTGTTGCGCATCACGTCCGTTGGGATTAAAAGCACTGCCAGCAATATCAGAACCGACAGTCACCAACTCACGCATTATCGAACGTTCATAGACAATCTCTGCATATCGCCTAATATTGGCTGCTGTTGGCGTATTTTGTGCGAGCGCACCTAAGTAAGCAATACCCCCAACGGCAGATAACTCAGCAGTACTTTCTAATGACTCAGCAACTGTCACAATATCAGCAGGACGATTGCGTTCAATCAATTTGCTAATATGCTGGAAAATTGTTTTATGGTCATGCTGATAAAAGTCTTGTGCATTGAGTATGTCAGCGACTTTATCTAATGCCTCATTCTCTAACAGCAAACCACCAATCACAGATTGCTCAGCTTCGATGGAATGTGGGGGTATTTTTAAAGATTCAATTTGTTCATCAACCATATGTAAATTATAGCAGTTACATCCACGTAGGCGAGGCAGTTAATTATTTTTTAACGCTTAATTTACTGAAACTCAATCATCACTTCGTTTCTACGTAAAAATGGCAATGTCCAAGGTGGGTTATAGCGAGCAATTTCAGGGTTGCCTATAGCTTTAATACTTTTACTTTCCATCCAGGCATTAAGTGCTTTGGTTTTTTTAGCGATTTTTTCTTCACCAGTGAAGCCTGAAAAACGGATAACAGCCATTTTTTTACCCGCTATTTCCTTCAGCCTTACTTCATCATTATTTGGCGTGGGAAGCGTCTCCATTGTATAGCTACTTGGCATAACAAAAAACATTCGCCATTGCCCTTCTGTTTCCTCCATTGTTACTGGTGCCGTCATGCTGATTTTTTCAGAAGCAGCTTCTATAGTAACTGGTGCCGTCATCCTGATTTTCTCTTCACCGCCTGTTTTAGATTGATTATCACCAAATATATAACCTGCAATAAGCTTAAAGCCTTTACTAGAGGCATCATCTAAATCACCAGATACAAGCACTTCAGCGATGATATAGGGATTGTAGTCGCGCAATTCAAACGCATCTACTTGTTCTATTAATTCAAAACCTGGCTCTTCAATCGCCATCACTACTCCAGCATATAAAGATAACGATAAAAACACCCAAAAAACCCGACTCATTGTTTTATTTAACATTTAGTAACCACCCATTATATTAACTATTACTTAATGCATTTGATCGCAAATGCAGTAGCTAGTTCGTATCAGGATTAAGTTAACAATAAAACCATAGAAAAAAGGCTGCCATGAGGCAGCCTTTTAATCTTTAAGGGATTATTTCAAATACTAATACTTACCCTTACTCTTCTGCAGTTACTTCTACAGTCACTTCTGCAACTGCTTCATGATGTAAAGCAACGCTAATCGGGAATTCACCAACTGCTTTCAGCGGACCTTCTGGCAAACGTATTTGCGATTTGATTACATCGTGACCTTGTACTTTAAGCGCATCGGCGATATCAGCATTAGTAACTGAGCCAAACAAACGTCCATCAACACCTGCTTTTTGTGTGATGTTAATCTTCGCACCAGAAAGCTTCTCTTTATTAGTCATAGCTAATGCCAAAATATCTGCTTGTTGTTTTTCTAAATCGACACGTCGCGCTTCAAACTCTGCTTTGTTTGTTTCTGTAGCACGTTTTGCTTTACCTTGAGGCACTAAAAAGTTACGGCCGAAACCATCTTTAACTTTAACCACATCACCCAAGTTACCTAGGTTAGCGATTTTCTCTAATAAAATTACTTCCATATTCTTCTCCTTAAGCCCAAATTAACCAGGGTGTTTATCTGTGTATGGTAGCAATGCTAAGAAACGAGCGCGTTTAACCGCAGTGGTTAACTGACGTTGGTATCTTGCTTTTGTACCAGTCATACGGGCTGGGATAATTTTTGCATTTTCTGAAATAAAATCTTTCAGTAAATCCACATCCTTGTAATCAACTTGCTCAATGCCTTCTGCACTAAAACGGCAGTAACGGCGGCGTTTATAAAAATCTCTTGCCATGTTTAACTCCTAAATATTCTTTAATATTTCTAGTTTCTGTATATGCATTACCAATTGCGTGCTTTTTGCACTTCGTTTTGCTAAAAAGCCGGCGGCCTTAATTTGATCACCTAGCTGAATCTTAGTTTTTGCAAGTTCACCCATGATGACTGCATTGACTTCACATTCCACTTTTCTATTTAATCCTGCTTCAATATCTTCTGAAGTATGATTAATTGCAAAACTTAACAACGGTAGCCCTGCTGGTGTGTGCCGTAATGACTCTAAATGGCCAACTTCACCATTTAACACCAGTTTATTCACTATTTCTCTACTACAACCTCTGGTTTAGGTTTTTCCTCAGTCTTTACTGTTTCTGCAGGTTTTGTCTCAGCTTTTACTGTTTCTGCAGGTTTTGTCTCAGCTTTTGGCTTATCTGTTGACAAGACTGATTTAGATTTTTCTTCTTTCATCATCGGGCTAGCATCTGTCACAGCTTCTTTAGTACTAATGGTTAAGCTACGTAATACAGCATCATTAAACTTAAAGCCATGCTCTAATTCAGCAAGCACTTCTTGATTGCATTCGATGTTCATCATCACATAATGTGCTTTGTGAATTTTTTGGATTGGATAAGCTAATTGACGGCGGCCCCAGTCTTCTAGACGGTGGATATTGCCTTTACCTGCTGTGATTTGCGCACGATAGCGCTCAATCATTGCTGGCACTTGCTCACTCTGATCTGGGTGAACAATAAAAACTACTTCATAATGTCGCATGTAATCTCCTTATGGTTAAAGCCATCTACAATGCGTAGCAGTATGGCAAGGTTTAGAAAGACCGCAATTATAGTTAAAAATCTTTTATTAATCAATCGCTTTTCAGCATATTGGCTCTAAATATTCAAATTGTAGAAAAACGCATAAAAAAATTGGTGCTAATCAGCTTAAAGGGATACTCAAATCTATAGCCAAATGATATTATTCCCCACGTTCAGATGGTAGCTATTTTGGTTCAAAAACTATCATTAGCTTATGTTAATATTTTAGTTATGAATATAAACAAAAGAAAACTATTTAAAATTCTAATTGTTATCATGATGACAATTATTACGCTCTTTATCTCAGCTCTTCTTTACAGAAACAATGCTGTTTTATATCCATATTCAGTAGACGCTGATTACGTCTATGACCTAAGCCATACTAGCATTGTGAAAAAAAGCCTAAATTTAAAGAATGGCGAGTTTACTATGCCTCAAGGCAAGCTTGGGCAAAGTTCTGATTTTGTGAAAATTAATATCAACAGCACTTTCAAAGGGAGCTTTTCTCAACCTAAAATCGAATTCACCGTAAACGACTCCAATTTTACTCAATACTTTGAACACGGCGCACATGGCGTCAGGTATCTCAATATATCGACAAAAATACCTAATAAAGAAGAGGTTGCCATTAAAATCAAGGGGAAAAATGTTTCTTTTGACGACCAAATCATCGAATTACTACAATTTGAAGATCAACACCTTGGTGAACGGAAAGTGTTAGTCATAGCGCCACATCCTGACGATGCTGAAATAGCAGCCTATGGTCTATATAGTGATGCAAAAGATCCCTATGTTATAACGATTACAGCTGGTGACGCAGGTGATTATAAATATGATGAAATATACCAATCGCACTCTAAAGACTCCAGTCAAACAAAGCAACAGATTGAAGCCCACTACTTTCAAAAAGGAAAATTAAGGACCTGGAATAGCATTACAGTACCTCTATTAGGCGGTGTAGATAAAAGCCATACGATTAATCTCGGCTTTTTTGATTCTACATTACCCGAAATGTTTACAAATAAAAATAAGCCAGTCAAAAGCTTGTTTACAAAAACAACAGATATAAATATGTTTAGAAAGCAAAACATATCTGAACTTAGCTCAGGGTTAACAGGTGATTCAAGTTGGAACGCACTTGTAGAAAACTTAAGCTACTTATTGTCAACAATTAAACCAGATATTATTGTGACACCCTATCCAGCACTTGACACACATGAAGACCACAAGCTTGCTTCAGTTGCTGTGTTTGAGGCCATCAAACAATCAAATATTAAGAATGGTGCTTTATTTTTATATTCAAATCATTTTGTAACAAGCGAATACTTTCCATTTGGCAAAAAAAACGGAGCAATATCCCTCCCCCCATTATTTGATAAGATCTATTTCGAAAGTATCTATTCGCACCATCTAACACCCGCATTGCAAAAAGATAAACTATTTGCTTTAGAGGCAATGCATGATTTAAGACCAGACACTGAATGGCGTTTTCTCAGAGGCTCTTTAAAACAGGTAATAAAAGTATTCGTAAAGCGTTTATTTGATATAGATAACAGCTATTTTAAAAGAGCTGTTCGATCTAATGAGCTATTCTTTGTCGTTAACACTAATAGCATATACAACGATGAGGTCTACAAGGCCTTAACAAAGACGATGAATTAATTAATAACGGCATTGTTAGACTACAGTCAGCATTTCCAAACTGTAATCATTCCCCTTAAATACCATTTAATATAAAGACTACCTTACCTTATGCTTAAATTTACTTATAGAGCGTTTAGAAAAACTTTTTTTAACCGATATATATTTGCAGCGCTAATATTAGCGATTGTATTTTGGGCCGGCATCAATGCCAAAAGCAAAATATTTGCGCCAGATTTAAAACGTTTATACATGGAAACTATGATGGTGAATGATCAACCGCCAGTTATTTTTATTCATGGCGTCTTAGGTAGTAAGCTAAAAGATAAAGATTCAGATAAGGCGCTATGGCCAGGCTCTGTGAGTCGGTTATTACTGCATAACTACTCAGATATTGCTTATACTATTAATCAAGAAACCTTACAGCCCGAACCAAGCCAAGCAGTAGCTTATGAAATTTCTGATGGCGCGGTAGGTAAAGACTTTTATGGGAAGATTGTTGAAACGTTAGGCGATACTGGCGGCTATAGACTTTCGCATACCGGAGAGAAAGTCAACCCAAAACAAAAAAACTATTATGTCTTTGTTTATGACTGGCGCCAAGACAATGTGATTAGTGCGCAGGAACTAGCCGTCTTTATTGACCAAGTAAGAGTAGATTATGCGCAGCCTGATTTGAAAGTAGATATCGTCGCGCATAGTATGGGTGGTTTAATCACTCGCTATTACTTAAGGTATGGCAAGCAGGATGTTTTGAATGACAATAACTTTGATCAAAAACTGACCACGTATGGTTCTGATCGAGTGCGCCGTGTCATTTTGTTAGGTACACCAAATTTAGGTTCAGCTAAAACTTTAGATTTGTTTATCGATGGAGTCGATATTGGTATTAATCAAATCTATACAGAAACATTAGCCAGCATGCCAAGTTTGTACCAGTTATTCCCTCACCCACTTAACGACTGGCTAGTAACAAGCAATGGTGAAGCTTTAAAACGAGATTTGTTTGATGTCGAGGTTTGGCGTCGCTTTCAATGGTCTATTTTTGATCCAAAAGTAAGACAACGCATCATGAGTCAATTTAAAGACGAAGCTAAAGGTAAGAAATACTTAGCCACATTTGAACAATATTTTGAAAAAAATCTCGAACGTGCAAGACGTTTTGTTTGGTCATTAAGTGTTTATGCAGAAAATGAGCCTGAGATAACTATTTTTGGTGGCGCCTGTACATTAACACCAGCACGCGTGGTGGTTGAAGAGATTGATGGTGAGTCTATCGTGAGAACACACCCTGATGAAATAGCCAACCCTGTTGAAGGTCTGGATTACGATGCACTCCTACTGGAGCCTGGAGATGGTTCTGTGACAAAGGCGTCTTTATTAGGCCGTAACACATTAGACCCAAGTATTAAACGACATGAGTATATACACTTTCCTTTAAAGCAATCTTTCTTTCTATGTGCATCGCATCGTGAATTAACTGGCAATTTGAATTTTCAGGATAATTTATTGAATACTCTGCTGACAAGAGAATAAATCTGTAAGGTCTGAACATACATCGCGACCAATTATTAATAAAAAAACTTAAATATAGAATAAATAAAGTCCACACAACTGGGAACACTATGAAACGAATCAGCTCAAGATCAATACTAGCGTTATTCTTAACATTCAATACGTCACTTGGAATCTCTGCCGATAATGTTAACAGTCATGACAACATTATTTTTCTAGAGCAGAACTGGTCAGCAAAAGAACGTGATTATTTTTATTATGCAGACCAAGGCTCCCGCCTATTACCTTATGCATATTTTTTACATTTAGAGCAAGCAGATAATCAACAATTATTACGAGAAAATACCAATCTAATGCATTTTGGTTTGATTCCCAATGCGGCAAACAAACAAAACCCCGATGGTTTGCCGATTGGTTTAGCACGTAGCGATGATTTTATGGGACCAACTTGCGCAGCTTGCCACACACAACAAATTACGTATAAAAATAAAACATTACGAATTGATGGTGGCCAAGCGATGTTTGATTTGCCATTATTTATAGGCGCAATAACAGATTCAATTCAAGCGACTTTAGCTGATAAAGACAAATTAAATCGCTTCCAAAAAAGTGTTTTAGGTAATGATGCAACCACTAGAGAAATTACCAATTTAAAAAATACACTCTCTGATCAATATAAACAACGTAAAAAATATGCTGTTCGAAATCATGCTGATACGCCAACTGGTTTTACAAGATTAGATGCATTTGGCGCTATTTTAAATAAAGCCCTCTCTGTTACAGGTATCAAAGACAACTACAACCCACTTAATGCACCAACTAGCATTCCTTACATTTGGGATACGCCGCAGCACGACTATGTCGAATGGAATGGCTCACAAGCGAACTCAAGTGTAGGCGCATTAGCCAGAAATATTGGTGAAGTGATTGGTGTTTTTGGTGATATTGAAACTGAAACCACAAAATGGTTAGGCTTTTTTGATGGTGGTTATCCATCATCAATTCAAACCAGTGAATTACGCAAACTAGAAAACACTGTGAGTAAATTGCATTCGCCATTATGGCCCAAAGAATTTCCTGAAATAAATCAACAACTAGCGAAACAAGGACGTGGGCTCTATGAACAGCATTGCGTTCAATGCCATCTCGATATTAATCGGACCGACCCTAAACGTTATATTCAAGTCCGAATGAGCACAATCAATGAAATTAAAACTGACCCTGCGATGGCAACAAATGCAATTCGTTACAAAGGGAAATCAGGTAAATTTACAGATAAGCCACGCTATTATTTTGTTGGCGACCCTTTACCCAAAGAAGCACCCGCCATTCATATTACAAATAATGTAATGGTCGGGATTATTAAAAATAACCCACTTCAAGCATACCTGGCAAAACGTGATGCAAAACAACTAGGTCACCCTGATGTCACTCATCCGCCAAAATATGTGGATGGCGCCATTATTGAGCACGGCAAAGAAGTATCTGATGAAGCCTTACTTGCATATAAAGCTCGACCTCTTAACGGCGCTTGGTCAAGTGCACCTTATTTGCACAACGGTGCAATACCTAATATGTATCAACTATTACTGCCAGCAAAAGAACGCATCAAGCAATTTAGTTTAGGTAGCCGGGAGTATGACCCTACTAAACTAGGTTATGTGTCAGAATCAACTGAAAATAGCTTCTTATTCGACACGGCACTTGTTGGAAATAGCAATTCAGGTCATGAATATGGCACAGGATATTATGGAAAACCAGCTTTATCTGAGACAGAAAGATGGGCTTTAATTGAGTATCTAAAAACGTTTTAGTTAAATAGGGCTTAATAATAATGAGTAAAGATGTTGATGTTTCTAAAAGTGCATTAACCAATGCTTTTTCATTTAAGCAAAATTTTCAATCTATTTTTCAACGACGCGCTTCAAATTATGCTGCAATAGATGGCTTGCGTGCAGTATCCATATTGTTGGTACTGGTATATCACACACTTATTGTTTACGACCGTTCTAACCCACAACAAGACCTTGCCAGCATATTTGAGTACATAGGGATTGGCTGGGCTTGGGCTTGGAATGGTGATAAAGGTGTCGATGTATTTTTTGTGATGAGCGGGTTCTTAATCACCGGTATACTCCTGAAGCAGCACGCTAAAACGGGTCATTTAAATCTTAAAAATTTCTATTTACGTCGCTACCTTCGCTTAACTCCCGCTTATTACTTAATGTTAATCATATATTGGTTGCTAGCAGGTCCAAACAGCGAATGGATTTGGGCAAATTTTTTATATATAAACAACTTTATTGATTATGGACATCAAGCAGCAAGTTGGACTTGGAGTCTAGCGGTTGAGGAACAGTTTTATTTTATTTACCCATTGATATTAATTGCCATACTTAAGTATTCCAAAAGTCCGGGCTACTTGTTGCTATGGTTGTTCTTATTTTCCTTTGTCGTGCGGGCTGGCATTGTATTGACTGACGGAACTTTACGTACATCTCCTTTTAGTCGTGTTTATACAGATCATGAATACCTAAACCATTACTTCACCGTAATATATGATGACCTACACACACGCTTTGGCGGGTTGTTAGTGGGTTGTATGGCTGCATATAATCTCCATTTTCACAAAGAAAAGCTGACAAAAATTGCCAACTCAAAAACAGGTGTTGCCTTAACAGTTTTAGGTTTATTACTGATAATATTTTTTATTGGATTTCCTGCATTTTCGCCTGAATATGACAGTTATCAAACATTCCATATGTTTTATTACATGACTAATCGCAACTTCTTTGCTATGGGTATTGGAATTATTATTTTAGCTATGCTGTTGCAACAACATATAATTGCTAGGGTTTTAAATACTTTTTTCTCATTTTCTTTTTGGTATCCAATCGCTAGTCTATCTTACTCTTTATACCTTATTCATTTAGTGGTCATGATTATTGTTATACCCGCAATTAACAAACTCACAATAACCATGCCAGAACAATATGATTGGTCAATGGGACAAGTCCTTATCATTAGCTTTGTCATCAGCAGTAGCATCAGCTTTGTTATTGCAGTATTTATGTATTTATTTGTTGAAAAACCCATCATGAACTTAAGGCGCTAACATGATAAAAATGATCAAAATAACGTTATTGTGGCTATTAGGTATCTTATTGATATTAATTGCTTTTATCTATTTTCATATGCGTACACATGGCATTGTCACCACAAACGAAGTGATTCCAGTAGGTGAAACAGCACAGATTCAGGAAGCTGCCGACAAAGCAGTTAGTATTGTGGATGGGTTAAGAACAACTTATGCCGCTCGTGGCGTACATGCTAAAGGTCATGCCTGCGTAAAAGCCCACTTTACAATAAATGCGGGGTTAGAGCCTGCATTGCAACATGGTATTTTTAAAACAGCAGGGAAAGAATATAAATCTTGGATTCGTTTTTCAAATAGCGGCTCTAATATGGCAAAAAGTGATGACAATATTAAAGATGCACGTGGCATGGCTATTAAATTACTCAATGCTGGCACTAATTTAAATGGTGAAAGTACACAAGAATTTATTGCGCATAATAGCCCTGCATTTTTTGTTTCAAGTGTCCAAGACTATAACCAGTTCGTTGCAACTAAAGGCGACCCTAAATATTTCGTTCAAGGGGCCAACCCATTTAAATGGAGGCTAAGAGAACTGTGGCAGTTGGTCACCGCTTATGCGCCACCTCCACCTAGCCCACTTTGGACTGAATACTTTAGCAATACGGCCTACAAACTTGGACAAGATAATATTAAATTCAAAATGCGTGCGTGTGAAGAAGCTATTATTAATAAGAAGCAAACGAACGAACATACTAAAAGTAGCCCTAACTTTATGCGTAACAACCTCACCCAAGAGTTATCAAAAGACTCAGCTTGCATGGCCTTCTTTGTTCAGCAACAAAACCCGTCAAAAATGATGCCAATTGAAGACTCAACAGTGCTCTGGAAAGAATCTGAAGCACCTTTTGTTCAAGTCGCAACGATTACTATATTAAAACAATCATTCGACACACCAGAACAACAACAATTTTGTGAAGATTTATCGTTCTCACCTTGGAATGCGCTAGCAGCACACAGACCTATTGGTGCTCTTAATAGAGCAAGAAGACTAGTTTATAAAGCTAGCTCTAATTACCGGCATAAACTTAACAAGACGCAAGCACCACAAAATATAGATTGGTAAAAAGCAAATATTTAGCACTTTGGTCGAATCAATTGCACATAATCATTATTTTTTTACAATTTGTGCTGACAAAAAATACTAAAATGCTATTTCTAGCGATATACTAACGATGCGGTAAAAAAACAAAATCATTGCTAGCAATATAGAAAAGGCAATTAAGCAAGGTGGAATTAACCCTTGCGAGCAAAATTATATAAATCAATACATAAGGGAATTAATATGGCAGAAGCAAAAGGTTTAAGCGTTCCAGTAAAAATGAAAAGCGAATTAGCTGCATTAGTTGGAGCGGATTCATTACCTCGTACAGAAATTACTAAAAAGATTTGGGAATACATCAAATCAAATGGTTTGCAGACTAAATCTGTAAACGGTGCACCTGAAAATGCTGGTAAGTACATTGTTGCTGATGCTAAATTGCTACCTATTTTCAAAAACACAAACTCAACAAGCAAATCAGGCAAGCTAACTAACCTTACAAGTATGAATCAAGGTGAGACAGTTGACATGATGCAAATGGCAGCAATTGTTGGTGCAAACTTAGCATAAGTTTTGCTGATAAAGATTGTTTTTATCCTGCTGAGGGCACAATAAAAACATAAGCTAGAATAATGAGTCATCAAGTGGTTATCGTTTTAACTACTGATGGCTCTTTTTTTACCTATCAACAAAATAAAAAATCAACATATGAAACTATCTGCGATTCTTTTCGACATTGGTGGTGTGCTCATTGAGCTTGACGGACTGCCGTCGCTATCTAAATTATTAGATAGCAAGCAATCACATGATGAAATTTACAAGTATTGGATGGCCTCACCTTCAGTTATTGCGCACGAGACAGGTAAAATATCAACGGAAGAATTTGCCACAGAAGTGGTAAAGGATTTAAAACTAGACTTAGCTCCAGAAGCTTTTTTAGCTAACTTTCGCACTTGGATTATAGGCGTTTTTCCTAATACTTTTGAATTACTCGATTCTATTCCGTCCACCCTCTCTATTGCGGCACTAAGCAATACTAGTGCAGCCCACTGGAAAGAGGTTGAAGCCACTGGCTTGGCTGAAAAGATAGACCATTTGTTTTTGTCGCATGAAATTGGCCATTTAAAACCTGATCAAGCATCATTTCAAGCCGCAATGCATGGCTTAAAACTGCCAGCTGAAGAAATTATTTTCTTTGATGATAATATTGATAATGTAAATGCAGCGAATAGCTTTGGATTAAAAGCACATAAAGTGATCAACCCAACCGAAGCAGAGTACGTACTTAAAGAATATGATCTTATCTAAAGCAGATTCAAATTATCAACACCTTGACTTAAAAACAAACATTAATAAGTAAAGAGCAAATGAATCAAGAGCGGTTTGACCAAACAATTGCAAAATTTGACACGCTGAATGCGCAAGACCCAAATGCCATTAGTTTGGAAGGCAAGCCGCAAGCAAAAGAGTTAGTTTATGCTTTGCGAATGAGTTTAATGCTTGACAAATATGCACCAGATGCCTCAGAAGCACTTAAATTAGCCGCGCGATGCCAACATATTCAGCGATGGAAAAAACCACGCTCAGATTACCCAATGACGAAACCGGGATATATGCAGTGGCGAGGTAACCTTAAACAATTTCATGCTGAAGTGGCAACCAAGATTCTTACCGAACAAAATTACGATAGAGCAACAATCCTGAAAGTAAGCGGCTTATTGAAAAAAGAAAACCTACAATCCGATGCCGACACGCAAACACTAGAAGATGTGATTGTAATGGTGTTTTTAGCTTATGATTTAGATAACTTTGTACAAAAACACAACGATTACACTGAAAAAAAGTTAATGATCATTTTACGCAAATCTTATCTTAAAATGACCGCCAAAGGTCGCAAGGCAGTACTCACACTAATCAACCCACCTGCCCACCTTCAATCTATCCTGCAAAAAGCCATATTATAAATTTTGATTTTTTCTCTATGAAATAACAATGCCGCGCATGTCATTAAAAAGTTATTTTTCAACTACCTTAATAATCTTATTGCTAAGTACTTGTGGCTTTTATTTAAACTCAAAACAACCATCTGCTCAGCCATTCATTGTTGTATCTGCAGACGACAGGGCGACAGAAGCAGGTATTGCAATACTTAAGCAAGGCGGCAATGCCATTGATGCTGCTATTGCTGTGCAATCTATTTTGTCTTTGGTCGAGCCACAATCATCAGGCGTGGGTGGCGGTGCATTTATGCTGTATTACAACAACCAAACAAAACACTTACATACTTTTGATGGGCGTGAAGCCGCACCGGCATCTATAAGAAACAATATCTATTTAGACGTTAATGGCAAGCCTAAAGGCTATTTTGACACTGCATTTGGTGGCCAAGCGGTCGGCGTGCCTGGTGTCATGGCTTTATTGGATAAAGCTCATCAGCAATTTGGCAATTTGCAATGGAAAATTTTATTTACTGACGCTGAAAATTTGGCTAAACAAGGCTTTGCTGTTTCGCCACGATTATCAACGTGGTTACAACGCTTCTCTACCAAAGGTGCCCACCCTAAAATGCTCACCTATTTTTATGATGAAAATGGAAAAGCTCGTCCGGCTGGTTTTATATTAAAAAACCCTGAATATGCCGAAACTATGCGCATTACAGCAAGCGAGGGTGCAGACACATTTTACACAGGTGAAATAGCGCAAAAAATTGCTAAAGCAGTATCAACGTCAGCTATCGCGCCGCAAGCACTCACCATGCAAGATTTAGCCAACTACAAAGCCATTGAACGTGATGCTATATGTGCACCCTACCATGAATATAAAATATGCAGCATGGGGCCACCAACTTCTGGCGGCATATTTTTGCTACAAACTTTAGCAATGTTACAAACATTTAATCTGGCAGATAAACCAGCCTTTTCAGCACAAGCTATTCATTTAATTATTGAAGCTAGTCGCTTAGCCTATGCAGATAGAGAACAATTTATTGCAGACCCTGATGTGATTGCTGTGCCAACTCAGGGTTTACTTAACAAAACATACTTAAGCAAACGAGCCAAACGCATTAATAAAAACAAAGCCGCACTAACCGTTGTGGCAGGCGCGCCCGAGAAATTTGATGTTTCTTTCAATCAGACCTTATCTCAAGCACCACACCGAGGACCAGAGAGGCCTTCCACCAGCCACTTTAGCATTATGG
>CAZJUK010000034.1:0-17211 GCA_964549145.1 uncultured Methylophilaceae bacterium | reverse complement strand
CGGCTGACATTACTTGCAAAAGCTGAGCAGTCTGATAAACATGATAATTTAATGCGCGCCCGATATTTAAGATATATCCCGCAGGCAGCGTCGTACTTTGATACGCATGATTTTGCCTTTTACACGCTTTACATTACGCAAGCACGCTATATTGCCGGTTTTGGAAAAATGGGCTGGGTAGAAGCGGCTGATTTGGTGCTGCCAACCAAGCCATTACTTGTTGAAGAGACAGATATCATTGCGCATATGAATGCAGATCACCAGCATAACCTAACTGCTTACTGCGGACACTTTCATCAAATAAACACCGCGCATGTAGAAATGATTGGTATTGATACCTTAGGTTTTGACTTGCGCTTAGATGACGGAAAAGTACTTCGCTTTAATTTTGATTCACCCATTAACAATGCACAAGATGCACGTCAAGTACTAGTGGAAATGGCAAAGCAATGCCGAGCAGAATAAAACTATTACGCTTAACTGCATCAATTAGCTTGATCGCGTTAATTTTTTTATGCTTGGCTTGGGAACTATGGATAGCCCCTCTCAAAGCCAATGGTTCTTTTCTAGTCCTTAAAACCTTGCCTTTATTGCTGCCACTGTTCGGCATACTCAAAGGTAAGCGTTACACCTACCAATGGGCCAGCATGTTAATACTTTTATATTTCATTGAAGGGTGTGTCAGAGCGTGGTCTGATACTGGATTTTCAGCAACATTCGCCATGATTGAAGTTGCCTTAAGTTTTACCTTTTTTTTATCCGCAATTTTTTACGTTAAGCTTAAGCGTAAACCCGTCATGTAATTTATAATAAAAACTATGCATATACTCATATCGAATGACGACGGCTATTTTGCACCAGGTCTCAATATATTGGCAAATCATTTAAAAACGATTGCAGACATCACTGTTGTCGCCCCTGAACGTAATCGTAGTGGCGCAAGCAACTCACTAACGTTGGATAGACCGCTGAATGTCCGCCAAGCCAGCAATGGCTTTTTTTATGTGACGGGCACACCAACAGATTGCGTTCATATTGCCCTCACGGGCTTAATGGATACAATGCCTGATATGGTTATTTCAGGCATTAATGATGGCGCAAATATGGGTGATGACACCATTTATAGCGGGACTGTTGCAGCGGCGATGGAAGGTTATTTATTAGATATTCCAGCCATGGCAATTTCGATGTCACAGCATCAAGCCCAGCATTTTGAAACAGCAGCTAAAATTACCGTTGAATTAGTCGAACAGATCGTAAAAACAAACTTTAAAGATGTTGGCTTGCTTAACGTCAACGTGCCTGATATCCCTTATGATGAAATTAAAGGTAAAGTAATTACACGTTTAGGTAAACGACATAAGGCCGACCCCGTTATACAACTCAAGTCGCCGCGCGGCGAGACAATGTATTGGGTAGGTGCCGCAGGGAATCCGAATGATGGCGGTGAAGGGACTGACTTTCATGCCATAGAGAATAAGTTAGTATCCATCACCCCAATTCATTCAGACTTAACCAAACACGAGCAAATAACATCACTAAAACAATGGCTGAAATAACACATGGCTTCAACAATACTTCATTCTAAATCCGGCATTGGCATGACTTCGCTACGCACCCGCGAGCGTATGTTGACGCGTCTTCGTGAGCAAGGTATTAAAGATGAAGTAACGTTGTCAGCGATGGGTGAGATACCTCGACATATTTTTGTCGATGAAGCTTTATCTATCCGTGCTTATGAAGATGTGTCATTACCTATTGGTTTTGCACAAACTATTTCACAACCCTATATAGTGGCGCGCATGACCGAAATACTACGCGGCGGCGGTCAATTAAACAAAGTATTAGAAATTGGCACCGGCTGTGGTTACCAAACCGCAATATTGTCATGTGTCGCTAAAGAAGTATTATCACTAGAGCGCATTCGACCATTATTGATGAAAGCACGCAAAAACTTGCGCAAACTAAAATGCAACAATGTGAAACTTGATCATGCCGATGGTAGTGAAGGGTTATCTGACTACGCGCCATTTGATGGCATTATCGTCACTGCAGCTGCTAGCCATGTCCCTGAAGAATTACTTGAGCAACTTAATATTGGTGGTCGTTTAGTCATCCCTATCGGTACTAACGCGCAAACATTGACTTTAATTGAGCGTTTAAATAACGACAAATATAATCAAACTGAATTAGAACCAGTGAAATTCGTACCCTTATTAGGTGGAACAGCATAATGCGCGACAAACTCAACATCAGGCTATTGATTACTTTAACAGCACTTGCCCTAACCGCATGCCAAAGCAATCCCCCTGCACCTGTCATCAATCGTTCACCTCAAGTCACCAAACCTGCACCAACAAACGTAACAAAAACGACGAGTATCAAGACAAACAGTACTGACACAAGGCCAGATAACTATATTGTTAAAAAAGGTGACACCTTATATAGCATCAGCTTAGCCTTTGGCTACTATTACAAAGACATTGCAGCAGCCAATAATATTAGCGACCCTTACCCAATTAATATTGGGCAAAGACTAGATTTCAGTAGCCTAAATAATCAAAATGCAGAAATAGCGCAAACAAGCGATGGTGTGACGATCACACCAATCAGTACTCCACCAGAACCTGTTTCTGTGGTCACACCTGTACTAAACGAACCAAAAGCAGTGCGTGAGCCTTATAGCCTTGCCGCATTAAATCGCAAAGCACCGATCAAAACTGCAATTGCAAACGACAACAAAACTAAAACCACAGTAACATTGCCGCCTGATGAGCCAGTGGCAAGCCAAACGCCTTATCAATCTAAAGTAAAAGCGGTCGATAATCTAAATTGGATTTGGCCAACACAAGGCAAAGTAACCGGAAAATTTAATCAAGCCTCTAACAAAGGCATTGATATCGCAGGTAAATTAGGACAAGCCATTAATGCAGCAGCCAATGGAAAAGTTATTTATAGTGGTTCTGATCTACGTGGTTACGGGAAACTAGTGATTGTGAAACATAGTAAAACGTATTTATCGGTTTATGCGCATAACAACCGAATTTTAGTTAAAGAAGGTCAAGTTGTAAAAGCGGGTCAAAAAATTGCAGAAATGGGTAAAACAGACACAAACACAGTAAAACTGCACTATGAAATACGCAAACACGGCAAATCAGTTGACCCAGCACCATACCTGCCGCAAAATTAGCACTTAAATCTGATTTTAATTGTTAATAAGATTGCTAACAACAAGGTTTGCACTCGCGCACAAGGAGCTCACATGGATCCGAATAAATATAAAAAAAATGCTGACATAAAACCAGAAACTCTACTCCAAACCCTCATCTCTGTTGGCTCTATGCTGTTGATGATATTAGGAATAATTGGTTTAGCTTTAGATTTATTTAAAGATGATGGGCTACTCGGAAAAATATTTAGTTATTTATTTCAATCCACTGGCACTATGCTCTTAATACCGCTTATTATTGGCGCACTATGGTTACTCAACCGATGGATTTCTTCAACCAATAAAGGCGAAACAAAAAAAGGTGGCAACTTACCAATGTACGCCATGGTATTAATTGGTGCTTACTATTTATTCAACTTAACCACCACTGGTGGTTTGTAAAGCTGACTACTTTTAGACCGTTAATCGTTAAAAAAGCCGCATATTAGCGGCTTTTTTAATAAGATCAATATTGAGCAAGCTGAAACTTCATTTTACTCAATGATTACTATTTACTGTGTTTTATTTTTTCCAGCTTCATCTTCGTAGTACTGTTTTACTGTTTTCATATCGTACTCGCGTGCCCATTTAATAATTTCATCAAATGCTGGTGCACCAAGTTCACCTTGCTGAGCATGAATGCCAGCTTGCTCCCTAATCACTAAAATACCTGGAATTTTATTCACTTCAAAATACTCACTGATTTCAGGGTCAGCTTCCGTATTGACCATACCAAACACAATATCAGGATTTTTCTCAGCAGCCGCTTCAAATGTTGGGGTAAAGTCCATGCAAGGTTCACACCAAGGTGCCCAGAAATCAACAATCACGAAAGGATTGTTTGTAATAGTCTCTTTAAAATTCTCTTTGGTCAGTGAAACAACAGCCATAATATATCCTGTAAAAATTCGATTAAAGTATTATCTTATCAGATGATAGGCTTATCCCAACCACCATTAAAAAATAGTTCACCTAATGGCTTACGTTTTCTATCTGCCATCTCTCTTTCTTTCAAGTCTTCTGGCAAATCATCAGGGTCAAGCGTGAAGCCGACCGCCATCATTGACATCAATTCGTATTGTGCTGGAATATTAAATTCAGCTCGCGATTTATCTGAATCAAAACCACCCATTTGATGCGTTGCTAAACCCATGCTAGTTGCTTGCAAACACAAACTTACTGCGGCAGCCCCTGTATCATAACTAGCCCAACGATTTGGTTTTTGGTTATGGCTGAACTGTGTATTCGCACATATTAAAATTAATACTGGTGCATTTATTGCCCAAGTTTGATTACCAGGCACAATACAATCGAGCGCATTCTGCCAAGCAGCTTCATCTGTATTTTTATTCCATACAATAAATCGCCATGGCTCATCACCAAAACAAGATGGCGCCCAGCGCGCAGCTTCTAACAAACTTAATATTTGTTCTTGGCGAACAACTTTTTCCGCATCAAAGGCACGAGGACTCCAACGTTCTGCAATCACTGAATGTACTTCAGCTTGTGTATTTGCTTTTTTTTGCACTCTAATTCCTAGTAGTAATAGTTAATGACTTTAATGAAATCATAAAAATGGATAATCGGTATAACCTGCCTCTGCACCACCATAAAACGTTGCACTATCAGCTTCATTTAATGGAGCATCTTGTTTAAATCGCGCCACTAAATCAGGGTTTGCGATAAATGGCACGCCATAGGCAACCACATCGGCATGACCGCTTGCAATCGCTTCATTACCAAGTGCTTTATCATAACTTAGGTTAGCCATATAAGCACCTGTATACAGCTTACGGAAAGCAGAAAAATTAAATGGATCAGCCAGCCCACCACCATGAATACCGCCTTCAACTGCATGCAAATACGCTAAATTAAACGGATTTAATGCTTCCGCCACATGATCAAACAGTGCTTGCGGCTTACTATCCTTCATATCATTAAACGGGTTAACAGGGGATAAACGCAACCCAGTTCTATCAGCGCCAATCACATCAACCACCGCTTGAGTAACTTCCAGCAACAGGCGCGCTCTATTTTCAACACTGCCACCATAATTGTCTTGTCGCTTATTCGACCCATCGCGTAAAAACTGATCAAGCAAATACCCATTTGCAGCATGAATTTCTACACCATCAAAACCTGCAGCCATTGCACACTTTGTCGCATGAACATAGTCTTGCACAATTGCTGGCAGTTCGCTCAACTCTAATGCGCGTGGCGTCACATAATCCACCAAACCTTTATCGGTAAAGGCTTTCCCCTCTGGTTTAATCGCAGAAGGCGCCACTGGCAATGCATTATCGGGCAATAAACTTGGGTGAGAAATTCGACCTACATGCCATAACTGAATAACGATTTTACCGCCTTTTGCATGCACGGCATCAGTGACTTTTTTCCAGCCCTCCACTTGCTCATCAGTATAAATGCCTGGTAAGTTTGGGTAACCATGTGCCATGGCAGTAATTGGGGTTGCCTCAGTTACGATTAAACCTGCTGTTGCACGCTGGGCATAATATGTTGCATTTAAGTCTTGTGGTATACCTGCCTCACCTGCGCGATTACGCGTAAGCGGCGCCATTACCATACGGTTTTTAACCTCAATACTGCCAAGCTTACCTGCTGAGAATAAATCTGAACTCATGTTTTTTTCCTTATGGTTTCTTGCCTATTAAAATTACGCTACTCAGCTAATGCCAAGGTCAATCATGTAAAGGTAAATCAAAAAGCAAAACTTCGCTTTCTGCTTGCGCCAATAATGTCAGCGATTTTTCATCATTCAACATTGCCGCATCACCAGCGGCAAGTGCCTGTCCATTCAATTCAACCTCACCGGATGCAACTTGCAAATATACGCATCGTGAATTTTTTATTGGATAACTAATTGTTTGCTTAGGTTCTAATATCGTTGCTAATAATTCTACATGTTGATGCACCCTTAATGAATCATTTCGCGCATCAGGTGAAACAAGTAGCGCCCATTGGTTTAATTTTTGATCCCGCGCAATATGCTTATCTTCATAGCTTGGCGGCAAATCATTTTGGTCTGGCATCACCCATATCTGAAATAAATGAACTTCTGTTGTATCTGAAGCATTGATCTCGCTATGCTCAACCCCAGTACCCGCCGTCATACGCTGCACATCACCCGCTTTAATCACAGCTGTATTACCCATATTATCTTCATGCTTTAATTCGCCTGACAACATATAAGTAATAATTTCCATATCGTGATGACTATGCATGCCGAACCCTTTACTGGGAGCTATTTTATCTTCGTTAATCACACGTAATACGGAATAATTCATATGGGCAGCGTCATAATATTCTGCGAATGAAAACGAATGATAGCCATCTAGCCAACCGTGGTTAGCACGCCCGCGCTCTTCTGACTTTCTAATTGTAATCATAAAAATTGATCAATAAATTTGAATTTGTATTATTATAATAAACAATTGCAAACCATTAGAATAGCAAAAAGTTTTGCATAGTTCATTCAAAATAATTGAATATTAAAATTTATGCTCAAAATATCAATAGAAGCTTTAGAAGTGATCGATGCCATTGACCGCAAAGGTAGCTTTGCAGCAGCAGCCGAAACCTTATATCGCGTACCCTCTGCACTTACTTATACAATAAGAAAGCTAGAAGAAGACTTAAACATTGATTTATTTGATCGCTCAGGCCATCGCGCAATATTAACCAAGGCAGGTGCTGAGTTACTTAAAGAAGGTCGCCAATTACTCAATGCAGCCAATGCGCTTGAGTCCAGAGTTAAGCGCGTTGCAACGGGTGTAGAAACGGATATTCAAATTGCATTAAGTGATTTATTCGATGAAAAAGTAATTTATGAAATATTAGAAGAATTTTATGCGCAAGATTTTGGTACACGGATCAAGGTCATTCGTGAAGTATTTGGTGGTATTTGGGATGCCTTAGCGACTGGTCGTGCGGATATTGCCATCGGCGCACCTGGTGACACACCCTCTGGCGGCGACTACACCACCAAACTAATCGACCATTTAGCATTTGTCTTTTGTGTGGCACCGAATCATCCCTTAAATAAGCTAAAAGACACGCTACATGGTGAAGATATTGTGCAATACCGCTCAATCGCAGCAGCAGATAGTTCACGTAATATCCCACCTCGAACAGCAGGCATTCTTACTGGGCAAGATGTACTCACCGTAACTGATATGCGCAGCAAACTACAAGCGCAAATTCAAGGCTTAGGTGTCGGCTATTTACCACAACAAATAGCTGAATATCACGCAAACAGTGGTCAGCTTGTTATCAAACAAGTGGCAGAAACAAAACCAAGCATCCCTTTACATTTTGCTTGGCGGACTACGCGGCGATCAGAAATGGGTAAAGCCCAACAATGGCTACTAAAACGATTTGAACAGCTCTCACTCAATGAGCTGATTTTATGAAGGCAACAAAAACATTAGCGATTGCTATGCAAAACTTTAGCCATGTATAGTAATAATTAAACTTGCGTGATCAACTCGGTAAAGTGCATCATAAACTTAGTACTTTTCTAACCTCAACACATAAGAAAACTAGAACCTCATGCAATCTATCGCGAACAAAATTATTGAAACAACATCCACTGTCATTCTAGGCAAACAAACGCAAATTAAAGTGAGCTTAGCGTGTTTGCTTGCTGGCGGGCATTTGCTTATCGAAGACGTGCCTGGCATGGGCAAAACCACCTTGGCGCACACACTTGCACAAGCCTTAGGCTTAAACTTCAGACGTATTCAATTTACCAGTGATTTACTCCCTGCTGATGTGATTGGCGTTTCTGTTTACGACACCCAAATCAGCAGCTTTACTTTCCATCCAGGCGCCGTGTTTACCAATGTGTTACTTGCTGATGAAATTAACCGTGCATCGCCCAAAACCCAAAGCGCACTATTAGAAGCCATGGAAGAACAGCAAGTCACAGTGGATGGCAGCACCAGTCAATTACCGAATCCCTTTTTTGTCATTGCCACACAAAACCCTAGTCACCATTTAGGCACATTTTCTTTGCCTGAATCACAGCTAGATCGTTTTTTAATGCGCATAGAATTAGGGTATCCTGATAGTGCATCAGAGCGGGCTTTACTTAAAAATAACAATGATCATCTTAAATTGGCCGTACCAGCCGTGTGTGATGCTGAAGATGTAATTAAGATGCAGCAAGTCGTCCTCAATACGCATTTATCTGACGCGATTCTAGACTACCTGCAAGCCATTATTGAATATACAAGACAAACGTATGACACTGGCATGTCGCCACGTGCTGGCATTGGTCTGCGCAAATGCGCACAAGCTTGGGCATTTCTTGAAGGGCGTGATTATGTTATTCCAGATGATATTCAAGCGATTTTTACCTATGTAATTTCGCACCGTATTGAAACAGAACAAAATCAAAATACTAGCCAACATATATTACAGCAAGTGAGCATTAACTAAAGTAATGGAATTAAAACGATAGAATTGAAACAATACAATTAAATCGATAGCAAATTAAGCATGTTTACAAAACCTTTCAATCTGAATTTTTGGCAAAAATGGCTACGCGTTGCTCACAGTGAGCATAACAAAGCTTATTTAGGTACTCGCAAAATCTATATTTTGCCAACACGATGGGGAGTGATTTACGGCCTATTAGTTATCGTGTTGCTTCTGGGGTCTATTAACTACTCACTTAGTTTAGGCTATTACATTACTTTTTTGCTCGCCTCACTAGGCCACACAGCCATGCTTTACACATGGCGTAATCTTGTCCATTTAGAAATAGAGGTTATGGAATCCTCAGCCGTATTTGCAGAAAATATTGCGCAAATTCCAGTTACCATACAAAACCCAAAAAGCTATGCTCGTTATGCGATTCGCAGTTATTTTGAAAAAAATTCTACGCAAGAAATTAACATTGCTGCCAACAAACAAAGTCAGGTTCAGCTTAATTTAAGCACTGAGCGGCGCGGCTGGTTAACATTGCCAAAGTTGACGCTTTATACCGAGTTTCCACTTAATTTATTACATGCTTGGGCTATTGTTAAAACAACAAGACAGGTATTGGTTTATCCCAAACCAGCGCCGAGAGCGTATGCACCAAATACAAGCATCAGCCTAAGCCATGAAGGAAAAAAGCAATCCAACCATGGTGATGAAGAATTTAATGGTCATAAAGGTTATCAGCATGGTGACGCACCTAGTCGTGTCGATTGGAAAGCCTCTAGCAGAAGTACTGAAATGCTGACCAAGCAATATAGCGGCAATAGCGAAAGCTTGTTATGGCTGAACTGGGCAGATACCGTAGGTGACCACGAAACACGTATTTCACAGCTCACGCGTTGGGTCATCGACGCTCATCAAGCTGGGCTGCATTATGGGCTTAATATTCCAAGCCAAAGTTTAGCGCCAGATAACAACCGACATCACTACAAACAAGCGCTTAGCTTGCTTGCATTAATGCCGTGAAAAATACGACTTTGAATAACGCAGCAGACCAAGCAATAAATCGTTATCAATTAAGCTGGCTACTTGTTTCTTTAGCCATCATCGTCGTCACGCATCTATTAAATATTCCTATTTGGCTATTAATAGTGAGTTTTAGTTTAATCGTTTATCGCTTATTCGCCACACTTAGCCATTGGCCGTTACCTAGCCGCTGGAAGCTAGTAGCACTCACCCTGTTTATTTGCATCTGTTTGGCTTTGTCATTTAAATCGCTAGTTGGTCGCGATGTCAGTCTGAGTTTATTACTCGCCATGGTCTCGCTTAAGTTGCTAGAAACACAAACAAAACGCGACTTCATACTAGTTGTCATGTTTAGCTATTTTTTAGTTGGCTGTCTGTTTCTATTCAATCAAAGTATTTTCACATTTGCCATCAGTATTCCCCCGCTTATCTTGCTCACAGCAACGCTAATTTGCATCAGCTCACAGTCAAAATTCAGCATCAAATTCATGTTGTCATTGGCAGGAAAAATGCTATTGCAAGCAGTGCCTGTGATGATTATTCTATTCATATTATTCCCTCGCCTACCTGGCCCTTTATGGGCAGTGCCAAAAGACAGTCATAGCGGCATGACAGGCCTTAATGATAGTTTGCAGTTTGGCAATATCAGTCAACTTGCTAGAAATAGTAGCGTCGCTTTTCGAGCTACATTTAATGGCAAACCACCCGCTAGAAAAACCCTCTACTGGCGTGGGCCTGTGCTTTGGCAACAAAAAGGTAATAACTGGCTTAGCATTAAAAATAATCCTAAACGCCGCAATGAAAAGCTGACTAGAGAAAGCCTTACCACACAAGGCACGGCGATTAATTACACCATTACGCTAGAGCCACACAACAGGCAATGGATGTTATTGCTTGATATGCCGACAAAGGTACCAAGCAAAGCGACCCTCACGCATGACTATAGTGCTATCTCTGCCACCCCTATTCATCAACGCATTCGCTATAGCGCAACATCATTTTCACAATTCAATCTTGGCAAAACACTCAGTGCATTTGAACGTCAAGCTGGCCTTAAAATTGGCAATAATGAAAACGCACAAACTAAAGCACTTACCGCATCATGGTCGACACTAGCACCCGAAGCTAAAATCAACAAAGCGTTACGCATGTTTAATCAACAACCTTTTGTGTACACCTTATCCCCGCCAAGATTAGAGAGTGGATTAGGCAGCAATGCAATTGATCAATTCTTGTTCGATACTCAGCGCGGCTTTTGTGAGCACTATGCCACTAGCTTTGTTTATTTAATGCGTGCATCAGGTATTCCATCACGCATTGTCACTGGTTATCAAGGTGGTGAGCTTAATCCCAATGGTAATTACCTTATTGTGCGGCAGTCCGATGCGCATGCTTGGGCAGAAGTATGGCTAAAAAATAGAGGCTGGGTACGTGTAGACCCTACCGCAGCCGTTTCGCCTGATCGTATAGAACTTGGTATTGGAGAATCTGTTGCCAATGCATATTTGCTACCAATGCTCAGTCGTAAAGATTTTCCTTGGCTGCATAAAGCCGCGTTGAACTGGGACAACATTAATAATGGCTGGAACCAATGGGTGCTTGGTTATGATGATAAAACTCAACTCAGCTTTTTAGAAAAACTCACAGGTCAAAAATTAAGTTCTAGTCAGCTGGCTGTTTGGATGACTATTATTGCCTCTATTGTCAGTACAATAACTGGTTTTTGGCTGATCAAATTTCAAAAACAGTCTTTAAACCCCGTGCAAAAAATTTATGCAAAGCATTTACGCCAGCTAAAGAAATTGAATATTGTGTCAGCCCATAGCGAGACAGCGACTGACATTGCTGCACGTGCTGCGAAACAACACCCTGAAATGCAAAACCAACTTAAACAGATAGCGCACACTTATAATTTGCTGCAATATAGTCAACATGAGGCAGACTTAGAAAGTTTCAGACAACTAATACTACAGTTCAAGACTATGTAATCTAAACCTAATAAAATTTGAAACCATATAGCTTAAAATCATATCAACATGCACACAGATAACCATTACATGCAGTTTGCCATTGCGCTCGCTAACAAAGCCGCCGAGCAAGGCGAAGTGCCTGTAGGCGCAATTGTGGTTAAAGATGGCATGGTGATTGGCCAAGGTAGCAATGCACCGATTAGCCAGCACGACCCAAGCGCCCATGCTGAAATACTTGCCATCCGTGATGCGGCAAGCAATATTGGCAATTATCGTTTGGTGGATTGCACACTCTACGTCACGTTAGAGCCTTGTGCCATGTGTGCGGGCGCTATTCAACATGCACGTTTAGCGCGCTTAGTTTATGGCGCTAGCGACCCAAAAACAGGCGCATGTGGCAGTGTAATTAACTTAATGGCGAAAAATAAGCTTAATCACCATACACAAGTTGAAAGTGGTGTGATGGCAGAGGGATGTGGCGCTTTATTGAGCGATTTTTTTAAAACAAGAAGAAAACTTAAATCATGAGTACAAAAAATAAAAAATATTAAGTGCCCACAATAGACTTAGTAAAACACAAAATTTATTCAACGCCATTCAAAAGAAGAAAACCCGCAAAAGCGGGTTTTTTTAATGTGTAGCGAAAGATTAAATCTTATTTAGTCATCTCCACCCATAAATGCCATTAACAAGTGCAATAGGTTAGTAAACATATTGTGTAAGCTAATGTAAATGCTCATAGTTGCCATAACATAGTTTGTTTGGCCACCACGGACAATTTGATTAATTTCATACAAAATGAAACCAGCCATTAACAACACAATCACACCTGAAATTGCAAGTGAGAACGCTGGAATTTTGAAGAAGAAGTTAGCTAAAATAGCTAATACAACGACCACAAAACCAATCATTAAGAATTTACCCATGTTGGTAAAGTCACGTTTGGTGTCTGACCCGATTGCCGCTAATGTTAAGAACGATGCCGCCGTGCCGCCAGCCGCTAAGCCAATCATTTGCGTGCCGTTATTAAAGTGAAGTGCATATTGCAAAATAGGTCCTAGCAACAAGCCCATCATGAACGTAAATGCTAATAAAAACCATACGCCAGCTGCATTGGCGGCATTTTTAGCCACTAACCAGCTCATGCCATAGACAGTCGCCATAATGCCGATAAATAGCATGATAGGGCTCATTGTTGCCATCCATGCAAAGTTCATGCTGATACCGACCATTGCGCCAATGACTGTCGGGATCATGGTTAAACCAAGTAGTGCATATGTATTACGTAATACTTTATTTTGTGCCGACGACACACTGCTTTCGCGGCCTAAAACTTCCATATTATCTGCCATTTATATTTCCTCACTAATTTAAATTAAGTTTTGTTGCTAAAGCTGATAGTACTAAGATAGCGACAATTGCATAAAGTTTCAAGTAACAAATTGTGACAATTGCATTACATTGCTATAAAAAAACAATTGCATGCCGCGCTTTAAATCGGATAAGTGTAATCAAACTCAATTCAGTCACGCTCAAGCGAATAGATTACCGTCCGTCAGCCCAATCGCTGCCACTCGTTTTACTGCGTTTGTATATTCTACTTGTTTGTTTAATTGCCGCATATTGGCTGGTTTTTTCCCGCCATGCATACGCGCTAATCGTACGATACTTTGTGCTGGCATTTGCCATAATAAGTGTTCAAGTAATTCATCAGCTAAATCAAGACGATTACATAATAAAATCATATCGCAACCTGCATTTAGAGCCGCTAAGCTACGCGTAGTGACATCGCCGCCAACGGTCGCGCCTTCCATGCTTAAATCATCGCTAAAAATCGCGCCGCCAAAACCCAAACGCTGGCGTAATACTTTTTGTAACCAACGCTCTGAGAAGCCTGCTGGTTTGTCATCTACTTTAGGGTAAATAACATGGGCAGGCATAATGGCAGGCAAGCCTTCATCAATCATTTGCCTAAAAGGTTGCATATCGTTCTGGGCTATTTGGTCAAACTCACGTTCATCGACAGGAATACTGACATGCGAATCGGCCACCACAAACCCATGCCCAGGAAAATGCTTGCCAACTGCCGCCATGCCGCCTTGTTTAAGGCCTTGCATAAGGCTAAAAGCTAATTCGTTAATAGCACGTGGCTCCAAATGAAACGCTCTATCACCAATGACTAAACTATCGCCATAATCTATATCTAAAATTGGTGTAAAACTAAAATCAACCCCATGCGCGCGTAATTCGACAGCTAGAACAAAGCCTGCCTCTGTGGCTAATTCTTTGGCTTCTTGTCGACTACTATCCCAAATTTTGCCAAACTCACGCATCGGCGGAATTTTGGTGAAGCCTTTTTTAAAGCGTTGTACCCGACCACCTTCGTGATCTACTGCGATGAGTAAAGGCGGTTGGCGCACGGCATGTATGCTCGCTGTGAGTGCCTTAAGTTGTTCACAGTTTTCGAAATTACGTGCAAACAATATCACCCCACCGACTACCGGATGTTGTAAGCGTCGCGTGTCATCGGCAGTCAACTCTGTACCGACAACATCTAGCATAACGGGGCCTAAACTCATGAACGCTCTTTGTTAAGAAAAGTTATTTTATTTTAACCGATATAAAGAAGTGACTTCTTTTGATCTGGCTTCATATAGCGGATCGGATTGATCACTTGATTTTGCATGCTTAGGTGTAATGTCGGTTTTTTCAACCACCGTTAAGCCTGCTTGCTTAATCCAATCTTGCAATTCATTAGGTTTGCGTAAGCCGATATGTTCCGCTAAATCTGACATGATTAACCAAGCTTCACCGTTTGTACTCAAATGTGCTTTTACGCCATTTAAAAAACCTTTGAGCATTTGATTATTTGGGTCGTAAATAGCATGCTCAATCGGCGCATTGGCTTTAGCTGGCAACCAAGGCGGGTTGCAAACGATCAAATCAGCATTTCCTTTTGGAAATAAATCAACTTGCTTAAAACTGATGTTGCTATGCATATTCAGGTGCTTCGCATTCTCTGCCGCACAAGCGAGTGCACGTTCGCTAGTATCAGTAGCGAGTACTTCTTTGACCCCACGAGAAACTAAAATAGCGGCAATAACTCCTGTGCCTGTACCAATATCCCAAACCGTTTTTGGGTCATTCAGTGGCGTTTGGTTAATCAGGTCTAAATATTCACCACGTATTGGTGAATAGACACCGTAACGCGCATGCACCGTATTTTCTAGCGCTTCGATATAAACGCCTTTTTTACGCCATTCGTTAGCGCCTATCATACCAAGTAGCTCACGTAGTGATAGTACGAGCTTACTTGGTAGTTTTCCACCTAATGCACTTTGTAATGCTTCGAATACATCTGGTGCGCGACGTAATTCACATTTGCCATGCTGTAGCTCAATCAATATTTTATTGGTAATACTGGCACGTTGAATTTGCCGTGCTCTATGTTGATGAAAAGCTGCGGTTAAGTTCTCTGCAGGTTTTAGTGGTCTGCGGTCTACACGTCGCGTAATTGCTTGCAATAATTGCTTAGCATTTTGAAAGTCACCTTTATATAAAAAAGCAGCGCCTTCACAAGCTAGCTTAAACGCTTCATCCGCTTTAGTTTCATCATTAGCGATGACAACGTTTTTAGATGCGGCAAGATTTGCCTCAGACTGCCATGCAGCTGTTCGTGTTTTCTTATTTTCTTGCCAAGTAATATTGTTTATTTGTGTCAAAAGGTTTCCAGTAGATAAATAATGCTGTTTGCTGCTGCTTATTCTACGCGAACATCTAGTTGGTCGCGTAAGTAATCTCCACCCAGGTTGATTGCTAGAATTAAGCTCATTAAGCTCACACCTACAATGAGCACATAATGCGGTGCAACTAGCATATAACGCACGCCATCACGCAGCATAGCACCCCATGAAGCATTAGGCGCTTGAATGCCTAGCCCGAGAAAAGACAGACTGGCTTCGGCGATCATAATACTAGCTAAGCTGTATGTGGCTTCGACCATAAGTAGTGAACCAAGTAAGGGGAAAATATGCTTAAACATCAATCTTGATGCAGTGGCACCTAGTGACTCTGCTGCCAGCACATGTTGGTGATTGCGTAAACTTAAGGTTTGCCCGCGTGCTAACCTTGCATAGCTAACCCAACCAGTTAAACATAATGCAAAGACTAAATTAAGTATACCCGGGCCAAGTACTGCAGCAAAAGCAATGGCAAGCAAGATGCCAGGAAAAGCGAGGAATACATCTGTAATTTGCATTAATAGTCGGTCGACAATGCCACCGTAAAAACCTGCAAATAAACCAACCATCACACCCACTAGCATGGTCACAAATGTCACTACGATTGCAACAATAAAAGAAACTTCTACCCCGCGCAAAATACGCGCGAATATATCGCGGCCTAAATCATCTGCCCCTAACCAATGCAGATAGGATGGATTGGCTAACACTTGGGTTAAATCAATCATATTCCCTTGCAAGCCTGATAAGCGGCCAAATAGCACGGCGAGTAGCCAAAAAACTAGTATGGAGATTGCGAATGGTTTAGCCATGTGTCTGCCCTGCTCTAGGATCTGCAAGTCGGTAAAAAATATCAGTCACAAAATTCACAACCACATAGCTAAGCGCTATAAGAAGCACGCAAGCTTGGGTGACAGGATAATCACGCTTCTCAATGCTCTCAACTAATAAACGGCCAATACCATCCCAACTAAAAATAGTTTCCGTGATCACAGTGCCTGCCAACAAACTGCCCATTTGCAAGCCGACAATAGTAATAATTGGCAACAAGGCGGCACGTAACGCATGCCTAAAAATCACTTTATTTTCGCTCAATCCTTTGGCACGGGCGGTACGCACAAAATCTTCATTCAACACTTCTAATAAACTAGTCCGTGTCATGCGCGTTAATATGGCGCTAAGGCCAAAACCAAGTGTAAGCGCAGGCAAAATAATTGAAGTGAGCGAATCCATGCCACTGACTGGTAACCAGCCTAACCACACAGCAAACACCAGCATAAGCATAGGCCCTAACCAAAAGGCAGGCATTGCAGATAAACGTACGCTAATAATGGTGACCACAAAATCTTGCCAATGACCCGCTTTAAGGGCAGCAAAAATACCTAGCGGTATACCAATTAACAGACCAATAAGTAAAGAAAGCATCGCGAGCTTTATCGTTGCAGGATACCGTGATTTGATGATGTCGATAATCGGCTTCTTGGTGTGAATGGATTTACCAAAATCACCTTTTACTAGCTTGCTTATATATTGTGCGAACTGAATTGTGAGCGGTTGATTCAAACCTAACTCATCACGTAGTGCTTCTCTATCGGCCGTGGTGGCAGATTCGCCCAACATGACTTCGACAGGATCGCCTGGGACCAAGTGAACAAGCAAAAACGTGAGCAGCAACACGCCAAACATCACAGTAACAGTGCTGAAAAAACGACTAAACATGCTTAATCATTATGGATTGAAACGGTCGTGCCTACTGGGACCATATCGAACAGTTGAGCAATTTGAGCGGTGTAGGCGATGGAAGCGTTGAAATTCTCTTTGG
>CAZJUK010000033.1:0-17848 GCA_964549145.1 uncultured Methylophilaceae bacterium | reverse complement strand
TGAACTCATGTTGTTCTTGATGTGTCTATATGGTATGTACGGGTAGTCAAGCTTTTGGTTACTATCTGAACTATTTGAAAAGCTACCTGAGGCTGGCGATTTAGAACAACCTAAACTGGTGTTTTTCTTTGATGAAGCGCATTTGCTATTTTCTGATGCACCTTCCTCACTAATGCGTAAAATTGAGCAAGTAGTTCGTTTAATTCGCTCAAAAGCTGTCGGGGTCTACTTCGTTAGTCAAAACCCACTCGACATTCCTGATATGGTTTTAGGTCAATTAGGTAACCGTGTGCAACATACTTTGCGTGCATTTACCCCACGTGATCAAAAAGCAGTTGCCGCAGTAGCTGAAACATTTAGAACTAACTCAAAAGTTGATGTGGAAACTGCCATCACTGAGCTAGGTGTAGGTGAAGCTTTAGTTTCATTTTTAGATGAAAAAGGTGTGCCAAGCCCTGTAGAACGTACATTCGTTTGTCCACCTGAAAGTCGTATTGGATCAATAACAAATGCAGAGCGTACAAGCGTTATTGAACAATCACTAGTCAAGGGTATTTATGAAGCTAGCGTAGATCGAGAATCAGCCCACGAGAAACTCAAACAACGCGCTAATGAAACTGCTAAAAAGCCTGAAGACATAGGCAAAAAAGAGGAAGAAGAGCGTGGTTTTGATTGGGGTGATTTACTGGGTAAAAAGAAAAGTGACTCAAAAACAGAATCACAATCTTCGAGCTCAGTTTTGATGACTGCTGCAAAAAACCTTATTGAAGCTGCTAGTTCGCCACTTGGTCGCCGTATTATTCGCGGTATTTTAGGGTCAATTTTTAAACGTTAAACAGATGAAATTTAAATTGTTTTCTTAATTTTATTCAATTTAAACAAAACCTAAAGGCAAAAATATGTTGAGTGATATTGAAATAGCACAGTCATCCAAGATCAAGCCTATTGATCAAATTGCACAATCCATTGGCTTTGCCCATGATGATTTAATTCCGTACGGGCATCATATCGCTAAGCTGAGTTATGCAGGGTTAAGTAAACTAAACAAAAAAACTAATGGCAAGTTAATTTTAGTTACCGCTATTAACCCAACACCTGCAGGTGAGGGTAAAACCACCACTACTGTGGGACTTACGGACGCATTAAACCATATTGGCAAACAAGCGGTGGTGTGTATACGTGAACCATCCTTAGGTCCTGTATTTGGTATGAAGGGCGGGGCAGCAGGTGGTGGTTATGCGCAAGTAATCCCTATGGAGGACATTAATCTTCATTTTACCGGTGATTTCCATGCGATTGGTGCTGCAAACAATCTATTAGCTGCACTCATCGATAACCATATCCATCACGGCAACGCGCTTAATATCGATATTCAATCTGTTTCCTGGCGGCGTTGTATGGATATGAATGATAGAGCATTGCGCAAAGCACATTTGAACCAATTACGGCATGAAACGGATACTGGCTTTGATATTACCGTAGCGAGTGAAGTCATGGCAGTGTTCTGCTTAGCCGAAGACTTAGGTGATTTAAAGTACAGACTAGGGAAAATGCAAATTGCGACCAGTAAAGATGGGCAAATTATACTGGTGAAAGATATTAAAGCAGAGGGCGCGATGACTGCTTTACTAAAAGATGCTTTTCAGCCTAACCTAGTGCAAACCTTAGAAGGTAATCCAGCGTTAATTCATGGCGGCCCTTTTGCTAACATTGCTCATGGGTGTAACTCTGTTATTGCCACAAAGTCAGCCCTAAAGCTAGCTGACTATGTAGTTACAGAAGCAGGCTTTGGCGCTGACTTAGGTGCAGAAAAGTTTTTTGATATCAAATGCCGACAAGCCAATTTGAAACCTGATGCGGTGGTATTAGTCGCCACCATACGTGCACTTAAATATCATGGTGGCGCAGAACTTTCAGAATTAAATTCTGAAAGTATTGAATTTTTAATCAATGGAATCAATAATTTAAAAAGACATATTCATAACTTACATGAACAATTTGGCATGCAAGCGATTGTGGCAATTAACCATTTCACCCATGACACAGAGGCTGAAATTGATGCACTAAAGAAAGCGGTAGCACCACTCCGTTGTGATGTGGTGGTGTGCAAGCATTGGGCAAAAGGCGGCGCCGGCGCAACAGCGTTAGCACATAAAGTGATAGAGAGTATTGAAACAGAAAAATCAAACTTTAAACTGTTGTACAAGAATGAAGATAGTTTGTTAACAAAATTAGAAACTATTGCTCAAAAAATATACGCCGCAGCAAGTTTGAATTTAAGCGATGAAGCGCAAGCTCAAATTAAAATGCTTAGCGTTGAATATAATCATTTGCCAATTTGTATAGCTAAAACACAATATTCTTTTTCATCTGACGCTAAGCTGCGGAATGCCCCAGCAGGTCACGTCTTAGAAGTAAAGTCATTACGATTATCACGTGGAGCAGGTTTCGTGGTCGTAATGTGTGGCGATATTATGACAATGCCTGGCTTACCTAGTGTGCCAGCTAGTGAGCATATTGATGTCAATGCTGCTGGGATAATCTCTGGTCTGTCTTAATATTTTCATTTCACACTGAACCCATAGGTTTTTACAATACTTAATTTATGTTAACAATTAAAGAAGGGAGTGTTGCTGAACAAACCCTCAATAAGTCTAAATTTCTTTCATTCGTGTCCCGTTGCCAAACAGTGCGTGAAGCGGGTGCTTTTTTACGCGCAATTGCCACCCAACATCAAAATGCGCATCATTTAGCTTATGCGTTTCGTATAAAAACACCAGCTGGTATCGTATTACGATTTTCAGATGCTGGGGAGCCATCTGGTACTGCAGGAAAGCCTATATTAAAAATTCTTGAAGGACGTGAATTAGTGAATGTGTGTGTAGCTGTAATTCGTTATTACGGCGGCGTCAATTTAGGCAAGGGCGGTTTGGCACGTGCCTATGGGGGTACGGCTAAGTTGGCGATAGATGCTTCAAGCCAATCAACATTCCTAGAAATGCAACAACTAGCGCTTACAATAGAATACAATCGATTAGACACCTTGACAAAAGTATTAGCTAAGATTGATGGTGAAGTAATCGATAAAAAATTTGATGAAAAAGTTCATGTCACTATTAGTTTGCCAATAAAAGAAAAAGACGCATTTATGAATAGATTTAAGAATGAATATGCAAATTAAAGCAATTACCAAAATAGATACTGCCTCGTGGCTCATCATGGCCGCATCCATGTTGTTTGTACTGAAGTTTAATTTACTACCTAGTTTGTTAGCGGGTCTATTAGTGTTTGAGCTTGTGCATATTATTGCGCCATATATTGCACAAAAATTTCCAGGACCTATTTCCAAACTGATTGCAGTTGGATTATTAGCGATATTAGTTATCGGGATTTTGACCGCATTAGGTTTGGGGCTAACTGCATTTCTAAGATCTGAGTCTGGCAGCCTGACGAGTTTAATTGCACGGATGGCGCAAATTATTGAAGACTCACGTAGAATTTTACCCGATTGGATCGATTCACGTTTACCTGCTGATGCTGTGGTATTGCAAGCTGTTGTCACCGAATGGTTAAGAGATAACGCATCCAATTTGCAGTTTTTGGGTAAAGAAGCAGGACGGCATGCTGCCCATATACTTATTGGCATGGTAGTAGGTGGCATGCTTGCTTTGCGGGAAGCCATCACTGATGATTTATATAAACCATTTGCCCGGGTAATGATTAAACGCATGATGATGTTTGGACAGGCATTTAGAAATATCGTATTTGCTCAAGTGCGAATTTCAGCTATTAATACAGTATTTACCGCAATTTATCTTGCTGTTATTTTGCCACTGTTAGGTGTCGAGCTTCCATTTACCAAAACTATGATTGCGATCACGTTTATAGTTGGTTTGTTGCCGGTAGTAGGCAATTTAATCTCTAACAGTGTGATTGTTGTTGTCAGTATGAGCCATTCGCTCGGTATTGCTATTAGCTCCTTGTTTTATCTAATAGTGATTCATAAATTTGAATACTTTTTAAATGCGCGCATTGTGGGCACTCAAATTCGTGCCAATGCATGGGAACTGTTAATTGCCATGGTGTTAATGGAAGCCGCTTTTGGTATTGCTGGTGTCGTTGCTGCACCTATTTATTATGCCTATATCAAAAGTGAACTTAGAGCGCGCGAATTAATATAAAGTTTTTTTATTCGAATATTGTTTGATTTTAAGCTGGCTTTCAAAATTCAAACATGTAATTGAGCATATTAATATTAGCCTGTAATATAGCGTAGACATAAAATTTGTATTTATAATTAAATGGAAAATGAAAAATTAACCTTGGCATAATTAAAGCCGTATTTAGAGATGTTGTTAGCCATTTGTTGTCCAAGACCAATATGACACACCCTGGTAAGTGCAGCTCAAATCAATTTACTGTGGTCACTTTCCATCGTGTGTTGCCTGAATATTTGCGTCAGCAATACCCTTTTCCAGGCCTATGTGTAACTCCCGAAGAATTACGTTGGTTTTGCAATTTCTTTCAACAATATTTTACGGTTGGTTCACATACCCAGCTTTATCAGCGATGGCTTAATAAAGAGCAACCTAAGAAGCCATTCTTGGCAGTTACTTTTGATGATGGCCAACTTGATAATCTTGAATATGCATTGCCTGTACTTAAGTCGTTCGACTTTAATGCAACTTTTTATATACCTGTGATTGCGGTAGAAGATAAAAGTATCTTATGGCATGACCGCATTGGTTATGCAACAAGAATGGCAAAAAAACAGGGTGAGGCCATCACTAAAAAAGTGTTAGATTTAGCAACTGACTATGGTATTCCATCTATTAAGAATCAAACATTCGAAAATCATTTGGTTGAACAAGCCAAATTAATTACACCAGAGAATAGGCTGAAATTATTGCATTCCATTGAAGCATTGCTTAATAGCTCGCCGCCAGTATGGGGTAGATTAATGACGTGGGATGAAATTAGACAAGTCCAATCAGCAGGGCATGAAATAGGTTCTCATTCCATGACACATACACTTATGCCACAATGTAGCGAAGCTGAGTTAGCGTATGAAATTTCTGTTTCTAAGCAAATGCTGGAAAAAGAACTGGGGTCAGATATACAGTCTTTTTGCTACCCAAATGGTGATTATGATCAACGTGCAATGGCTATGACAAAACAATCAGGCTACCATAATGCAGTAACCACCGCATGGGGTAAAAATAATCACGGTGATTCATTTTTTAGTCTGAAGCGTTGCGATATAAATACCTTTAATAACTGGAATGCTCAACAACAATTATCAGAAGCGCGATTTGCTTTACGATTAAGTGGGCTCCAGCCAGGTTTGTAAATCAAGTATTTAAATACAAATGTATTAATAAATTCAAACAATAAAGAAAACTAAAATGTTGAAATTAGCTTATTTTTGCAGTGAGTACCCATCACGCTCGCATACTTTCATAAGGCGTGAAATTCAAGAGTTAAACAAACGAGGCGCCAATATTGATGTATTTGCGTTGAGACGCCCCCAAAAAGAAAACTTGTTATCTAATTCAGATGTGCAAGCATTTAATCAAACAGTCAGTGTGTTGCCTATTAATATTATTCAATTAGCTTTAGTGCACATTAAATTATTACTCAATGCGCCCTTAAGCTATTTTAAGACACTGCTAATTGCTTCAAAACACCATATGCCAGGGATCAAAAATACTCTTTGGGCCTTTTTTCAGTTTGCAGAAGCAATTGTATTAGCAGAACAATTGAAAAATAAGAATATTGAACATTTACATGTGCACTTTGCTAACTCGGGTGCTTCAATTGGTTTTTTTGCAGCACATTATCTTGATATTGGCTGGTCAATGACTTTGCATGGCACCTCATGTTTTGATTTTCCTTCAGGCCCGTTATTAGGAAAGAAAATAGAATATTGCACTTTTGCAAATTGCATTTCATATTTTGGGCTATCACAAGCTTATCGCTCAGTGGCACCGCAGTACTGGAGTAAGTTGTTTGTTTCTCGATGTGGCATCGAGACAGATGCCATTCAGCTAGCAAAAGATAAAGCGGTAGCAACTAATAAAATAAAAACTAAACAATCAGATTCACCCTTAAGAATTATTTCAGTAGGTCGATTGCATGTAGAAAAAGGTTTTCCAATCATGATTCATGCATTTGCTGAGGCATTAAAAATAGTGCCTAATCTTGAGCTTGTATTGCTAGGGGATGGCCCTTATGGTGAAGAATTAAGAGCATTTGTTAAACAGCAAGGCTTGCAAGATAAAGTGGTGTTTAAAGGTGCAGTAGCCGAACAAACCGCACTTGATGAAATGGGCGTAGCAGATATATTCGCACTATCTTCATTTATGGAAGGGATTCCAATGGTGCTAATGGAAGCGATGGTGCTAGAAGTGCCAGTAATCGCGCCAAGAATAGCAGGTATTCCAGAATTGGTAGTACATCAAGAAAATGGACTTTTATTTGACCCTGCACATAAAGGTCAAATGGCTGAATGTATGATTGAACTTGTTAAAAGTAAAACAAAACGAGCAAAATACGGCAAAGCTGGTAAAGAAAAAGTACTCTCAGAATTTGTGATTGAAAAGAGTGTTGAAAACCTGTGGCAACGCTTTATGCAGTTATAACCCTAAACAGGCTGGAGTGTTTCTTAGTTCAATAAGCTACTTCGACTCACTGACTAAGCTTTTATATACCTGACGTGTCATTCTTTCTGTATTTATAAACTCCCGGCTCCATTCTTGGTACTGTGATAAAGGGTTTAAGGCCACAATTTCATCTTCGCTTTTATTCTTGGCGATTAATGCTTGGATGTATTTTTTAGAGGTTTCTAACATAGTAATAGACGCTTCTAAATCAGCTTTGTTTGCTATTGAGCCATGTCCAGGAATGATTTTGGTATTTGTGTCGGTAAGTTTGAATATTTTATTTAGCGCAGTAATTAAGCCCGTAATGCTGCCACCTTTTTCTAGGTGGATAAAAGGGAACATACCATTTAGGAAAACATCACCCGCATGTATCACATTTAAATTTTTAAAATAGATAATGATATCGCCATCAGTATGTGCATTTTCAGCATAAAATATATGAATAGTATTACCATTTAAGTAAATGTTCATTTCTTGCGAAAAGGTAAAAACTGGCAAAGCATCTCTCTCTGTTTCGCCCAGCTCTGTTAACAACCTTTTGCGTGAGTTTTCATGTGCAAAAATTCTTGTGCCCATTTTGCTCATCGCAGCATTATTTCCAGCATGATCAGCATGAAAATGTGTATTAATTAAAAAATCTACTGGTTTGTTAGTTACACTTTTAATCGCTTCTTTCATAATACCTAGCATTGGAGGCATAGCGTCATCAATCATCACAACACCATCATCACCCACCGACAGTGCAATATTGCCACCTGTAAAACCACCAACACCTTCGAGCATATATAAGTCAGTAGCTATTTCTGTGGTTGAAAATTTAAGTTGGTTTTTTTCTTCAGCAATACAATTAAAAGACGCTATAAGCAATATTGCAATGAAGCTAACTCTATCTAAGTGTTCCATTTCAAATCCTTTTTATTTGTTTCAAGTAAAACATCAAGGAGTAGCCAGTGGCAAGACTTTGAATTAAGGGCCGTCCTCAAGGTGTTGAATAACACCATTAGGAATAACTTCCCATTTAGCTTTAGAGCCAACATAAATGTGTTTGCCAATTTCAATATCAGGATCACCGTTTAAACAGCCTAATGTCAGTTGAAAAACACCTCCATTAAGTACTGTGCACAGTGTAGACCCACATACTTTACAAAACCGAACACCAAACCCATGCTTTCCAATATACGATGTTAATTGATCTATGCCTGCCAGCCATTTAAAATCTTTTGGGTTAACCAATGCAGATGAAGAAGCCTGGGAGCTAAATGCTTTACGGCAACGCGAGCAATGGCAAGATTTTCCATCCTTTAGCTTTCCAACGACTTGATATCTAACGCTACCGCAAAAGCATTCGCCAGTAATTACCAATTCATTCTCCAAAATGCTTAATGTGCAAATTAAAGCATGCTGATATATATAATGCTAAGTCGCACGCTCGATCTAATTGTTTACAAGTCATACTTTTCACATGTTCTCTTTTAATAACTTATTAGCTTAAGCAGTGCTTATTCTCATTATGTTGTAAGCATTAAGCCAAGCATGCCAAGCATAAACCCTAGTACTGCACCCATTGGTGCTACCCAATGTTTTTCTAGTTTAACCTGCGGTGCTATATCTTGGAATATGGAATAGAGAATACCGCCTGACGCAAATAGCATAATGGCAGCCACAATAACTGGATAACCTGATAACCATATATAACCGGACACCCCCGCCACAGGGCCGAGTATTGCCATTAATAAAAACATAATAATAATTTTTTTGGGTTTATACGTAGATGTCGCATTTAATTCCTGATATGCGCTAAACCCTTCAGGTAGGTTTTGTAATGCGATCAGACCAGCAAGTAAAAAAGCATGGCTACTGCCTGTTGCAAACGCAGCGCCAAGTGCGATTGACTCTGGAATAAAATCAGAGAGCATTGCAACAAGCTGACTCGCGGGGGTGTCAATTTTTTTAAGGTAAATATCAAGCGCCATGAAGCTAAATCCACCAACGAAAAAGAAAATACATGCAGGTAGTGGCTTTAGGTTAGCAATGCCTTCTGGCACCAAAACGAGAGCAACCGCAGATAATAGTGCACCACCACCAAAAGCCATAACCCCATGTCTTAACTCTTCTTCAGTTTTTTGAAAGCAAGCAAAAGCTGCACCTAAAGCCATCGCTAGGCCAGCAATTAGTGTTGATAAGACAACAGTGAGCAACATATATATGAACAATCCTGGTAAGGGTGGAACGCGATATGAAGAAGGTGATTGTAGACGACTTATGATTTTATTGCGAAGCAAAAACCCGCAGCACTAATTATTCGTTATTATCAAAATACTAATTATAGCTTAACTGGTACCTAAACTTTTTATTCGGAATTTTTTAGTTATTTTTTTGATGTATTTAATAAGAAATTATTATTAATTGGAATGTATTTCGATGCTGAGTTAACAAGTGAAGCGGATGTAAACTTAGGCACACCATAAACCTCTACGATTACATTATGATCTTGACGGATTTTATCAACTAACATATCGAAATCCCCATCGCCCGAAGCGAGTACTACCACATCTGCATCTTTGGCGTACTCGATGGCGTCAAGCGCTAAGCCCACATCCCAGTCGCCTTTTGCTGACCCATCAGACCTTTGGATAAATGGTTTTAGTTTAACCTCAAAACCAATCGCTCTTAGTATGTTTTGAAACTGCTTTTGTTTCTCATCATTGCGGTCTATGGCATAAGCAATGGCTTTTATCACATGTCTATTCGACGTGGCTTTTGCCCAAAACTTATTGTAATCAAAACTACAATTATAAGACTGCTTTGTTGTGTAATAAATATTTTGCACATCAACGAGTAAAACTATTTTTTCCATAGATTGGGTAGCTTTCAAACGGTTTAAGTAAGGGGTAATATTCTTCAGCTTGTCAAATTAACTATGGCATCTGGTACGCAGACCTAAAGAGGTGGCGATCTTAGTAATGCTTATATGACTAGCATGAACCAAAAAGTAGTAATTTCTGGCGGGTATTTTTAAGATATTGTGACGCTTGAGAGGTATTTTTTGAAATAGCGAAATACTGTTTCTTCTGTACAATTTTTATGTACAAATAACAAACCATTATTTGCAAGAGTATTAGTTTCAACTTCACTTTCCCAAAGGCGTGTAATTTTATTTGATAAATCAAAGGAGTTATTTGCATCAAATAGTAAACCAGAGTGGCCATCTTTGATGTAATCATGTACAGCTTCAGAGTTCGTCGCTAAAACCGCTTTTTTGAAAAACATTGCAGAGACAATGGTGACAATTCCACAAGGTACTTGACTATCCCTTAATGGGAGAACCATGAACTTACTATGCATTAAAATATTGTGCGCATCATTCAAGGGTATATTAGTGTGTATCTTTACATTGTCAGGAATTTCTAAATTTCTTATGTTCTCTTTTGATGCTACGACAACTAGTTTAATGTGTTTAAGTGTTTTCATTGCCTTAAATAGTGTTTTGTAATCTCTGCCTTGGCTGCCGATCGCACAAATATAAGCGCCAGCTTCGATAGCACGTTGTGATAAGTCAACTTTTGGGGCATGTACTGACCAGTTCATAATGTCTATAGACTCAGATGGAATATTAAAATATTCAGAGTACATTTTTTTTTCAAAGGTAGTAAACACAACGAAGCGATTAACTTTTTGATAGGCCTTCGCCATAGTTCTATGTTGAAAGCCTACGGGTAAGTCGGTGAAGTTAAAGAATGCCAAGTGGTTTAGGGTTGGGTTTAATATTTCTGTAGCTTTTGCTCCGTAATATGCAGCTCTAGGGCCATGAGAAACGAGAATAGACTGTTCTTTGCGAGAGCTATGAACAGCTTTAAATGCGGCTATGGCTCTAGCAAAAGAGTCTTTTTTCGGTATTGGTAGCTTGAAGGACTGACTTGATTTATGCAGCCAAGTATGGTTTTTATCTGGAAACTCATCACGTAGCCAGCACCAATTTGGATCCATATCACTAAGGATAATGATTTTCATGTAGTTTTAAAAGTTTTTAGATTTAAATAATTTAGTAACATAAGTGATTTTACGCGTTTCAGCAAATGTTATGTATTATCATCTGGTATTAGTAATGTACTACCAGTAGAATGCTTTAATCGATTTAATTCTTGAAGAGCGAATAGACTACCTAGAATAAGCTGTAAGGTTATGGAGCTTTGCTTCTAGGATTCCCTCTTAATAAGTTCCCTAGCATCAATTCAGTATAAAGTTTTCGAATTTTGTACCTGACATCTTGCTTGCTTCAATTATTAGGTTCTGATTTTTCATGAGCTAAGGTTGCATGAAATTTAAAATTTCAATCGAAAATCACGAAGGCTAAGGTCTGCAGCCATCGTTCTTTCTTGCAGTTTTGTGAAAAATATTTATTTTTTGTTTCTGCAGGCTGTTTTCACAGCTACTTACTTATCTAAGATAGCCATAAATAACTTTATTGAAATGCAATAAAAACTACAAAATAATTGAAATTGCCACCTAAAGATTTATCATCCTGCAACATCGAGTTCAAATCTATCAAGATGCTTATTATTGAATCTGTTGGTCCTGATGTACATTCATTTTTGATAGCCCAAAGTTGTTATTGATTTTAGACTTTTGCAATTAATGAATCAAAAAATGCAATAAAATCCTTAGCCGATAGGGAGCGTGAGTAATGCCAACCTTGTCCTATTTGCACGCCCAATTCTTGGAATAAGTCCCTTTGAGATTCGGTTTCTATTCCTTCTGCGACAACTTTTACTTCTGTAGATTGCGTGAATGTAGCAAGTGCACCTATTCTATCTACAGTCCAATCAGGTTCTAGCATTTCATCTGCTATTGATTTATCTAGCTTTATCAAATCAACGTCTGCTCGCGCATAGACCAGGAGGTTTTCATTAGTTGCACCTACATCATCCAAACATATCTTAAATCCTAGCTTTTTACCTTGAATGAGACCTTGAAAACCAAGTTTATCTGGTACCCCTCTCTCGGTTACTTCTATAACTATTTGCTCAGCAATTTCATCCATCCCGCATTTTGTGGCAATTTGTAACAAAGCACCTCTACCTAGTAGCTCTGGGGGGGGGATGTTAACGCTTATGAAAGAATCCTTGTGTTTTCGTAACCATTTTCCAATTTCTTGATTAATTTTTTCAATAAGCCAATACGTTAATAGCCCCGATAGTGGTGTGTTCTCAATAGCTGGAATAAACTCCATTGGAGGTATTACTTTTTGGCCTCGTCGCCATCGAATTAAAGCCTCTGCACCCAAGCACTCCCCCCCCATCAATGCGCATGATCGGTTGGTATTCAATGAAGAATTCTCCATTGTTGAGGGCGTCTCTTATCGTGTTGAAATTTATTGGCATTTAATGCTTTTCTAATAGTATTCGTTATTCCTGTTATTTAATATATTAGAAAATAAACGACCGTTAAGCAAGTTTTTGAAAAATATAGATGATCTGGAGAGTAGAATGCTATCGTTTCTTAAAACATTCAAAACTGGTAGGGTAGTATTTCAGTATTAATCAGTATTTTAAATTATGCTGGTAAAAGTTAAGTTAAGGATAATAATGGCAAAGTTTGAAAAGTATTTAGTAAAACCATCATCAAAGTTTTCACTTAAAGCATTTAAACCTGCTGACCGGTCTGAGCGTGGAGATAGTAAAGTGGAAGACCAGGCAGAGTTGGCGCGGTTGAGCATTGAAATTAATGAAATACAAAATATTTTATATGCACAAGCTGAGCATAAGGTACTGCTATTATTGCAGGGTATGGATGCGAGTGGTAAAGATGGCACAGTAAAGCATGTATTTAGTGAGTGTGACCCGTTAGGTATACGTTTAGCCAGTTTTAAAGGCCCTACAGAAGACGAGCTGGCACGAGACTATTTGTGGCGTGTGCATACTAGAGTACCTAAAAAAGGTGAAATTACGATTTTCAATCGTAGCCATTACGAAGATGTGCTGATTGTGAAAGTGCATGATTGGATTGACAATAAGGAGTGTAAGCAACGTTATCAGCAGATTAATGATTTTGAGCGAATGCTGACAGAAACGGGAACAATAGTTATTAAGTGCTTTTTACATATATCAAAAGAAGAACAAAAAGAGCGCATGTATGAGCGTTTAAATGAGGCACATAAAACATGGAAATTCAATCCCAACGATTTGAGTGAGCGTGCATTATGGCCACAATATATGGAAGCTTATGAAGATGCATTGCGCGCCACTTCAACAGAGCACGCACCGTGGTATATTATTCCTGCAGATTCTAAAACGAATCGTAACTTGCTAATTTCTAAAATTTTATTAGAGACGCTGCAAGATTTGAAACTTAAATACCCACCTGTTCCAGATGAGTATAAATCAATCGTGGTTGAAGATTAGAGCTATTTATCACGCTACTGATGATTCTATTACAGCTTGCTTTAGGCTAACTCGGTTATAATTTAGCAATGATGGAAATAGAGATTTTAATTAGCCTTGCAAGTGTGCTTGTTTTACTTGTTGTATGGCTGATATGGCACGGGTTAAAAACGGCTAAAAACACAGAGCTTTTACACAATTTAGAAGATAAACATCGTGCGATGTTGCTAGATTTAAACGATGGCTTGAATAAACTTGGTGATCGCTTTGCCACCAGTTCGCAAGAATCTAGCGAACGCTTAACAACAAGTGTGTCTCAAGAGTTGCAGGCCACGCGTGATGCTATGAAAAACTTGCAAATTGAGCAAGGCGGGAGTTTGGCACAAACTCGTGAAATGGTGTTGGAAAAGCTGCACACAACCCTTTCTGATCAGGGTAAGGCACAGCAAGGCCAAGTTAATGACACTATGCTGAAAGCCACCACAACTCTAACGCAAACCATTGAAAGTTTAGGTAAAGTAGTCGATGCGCGTTTGGAAGAGATTGGCGGCAAGGTTTCTGAACGGCTTGAAGAAGGTTTTAAGAAAACCAATGAAACCTTTGTTAGCGTCATGCAGCGTTTAGCTACGATTGATGAAGCACAAAAGAAAATTGATGGGCTCAGCACTAATATGGTGAGTTTACAGGAGTTATTAGGCGATAAGAAAAGCCGTGGTGCTTATGGTGAAGTGCAGTTAGAAGGTTTGATACGTAATGTATTGCCAGAACAAAGCTTTAAGATGCAGTATAGTTTTGATAATGGCACACGCGTAGATTGTGCGTTATTTCTGCCAGAACCCACTGGTACGGTAGCAGTAGATAGCAAGTTTCCGCTTGAAAATTACCATCGCATGTTTGATAAAACCTTAAGCAAGGCAGAGCAAGATGTCGCGACTAAACAGTTTAAAGTAGATGTTAAGCGGCATGTTGATGATATTGCCACTAAATATATCATTCCTAACGTGACTTCAGATGGCGCAGTGATGTTTATTCCCGCCGAAGCTGTTTTTTCTGAGATTCACGCTTACCATCCCGATGTGATTGACTACGCAATGAACAAGCGGGTATGGGTGGTTTCTCCAACCACCTTAATGGCGGTACTCAACACAGCTCGCGCAGTGTTAAAAGATGTTGAGATGCGTAAGCAAGTGCATATTATTAAAGACGAGCTGGGTAAGCTAAGTAAGGACTTCCAACGCTTTGATGTCCGTATGAAAAAACTTGCTGACCATATTCGTCAAGCTAATGATGATGTGCAGGATGTACATACAAGTAGTCAAAAAATATCCAAAACCTTTGCACGAATTGAACGGGTTGAATTAAGTGAGAAATCGATGGATTTGCTTGATAAAATCGATGATGACTAGACTTATTAAACTATAAATTACATTAATAAAATTATATAAATATATGAATATAAAAGTATTTTACTTTGCAAGGGTTAAAGAAGCCGTGAGTTATTCTACTGAATACATTACATTGCCGGAAGAGGTGGTTACGGTCACAGCACTGAAGAACTTTTTAGCTACACGTGGCGAGCTTTGGGCAAACTTATTTAATGGAAAACAAACAATACGTGCTGCGATTAACCATGAGTTGGTTGACGACCTGGCTGTCATAAAAACACATGATGAGGTTGCATTTTTCCCACCTGTAACCGGTGGTTAAATTAGGTAATTAATTAATGACGGTACGCGTACAAATTCAAGATTTTGATGTGGCTGCAGAACTAACTGCTATGCGACTAACTGACGCCAGTATTGGCGCAGTAGTTAGCTTTATTGGCCAAGTACGTGATATGAACGAAGTTGAAGCGATTCAAACGCTGACTTTAGAGCATTACCCTGGTATGACAGAAAAAGCCTTAGAAGCTATTATTGATGAGGCTGAAACTCGTTGGCGTGTCACAAAAAGCATGATTATTCATCGTGTTGGGACTTTAAAGCCACAAGACCAAATTGTATTTGTTGCTGTAGCGAGCCCTCATCGTGGTGAGGCCTTTAAAGCTTGTGAATTTATGATGGATTATTTAAAAACACAAGCACCTTTTTGGAAAAAGGAAATGACTAGTGCTGGTGAGCGCTGGGTCGAAGCTAAAGTCACTGATGATCAAGCAAAGGCACGTTGGAAATAAATCATATAGTACGCCATAAACTCAGTTAATTAAGCAGATTCTAAAATATGCAACCCTTAAAGCCTATCAATCTCAATAGACAAATTGCGCTTAGCGATTTGCCTTTTACTACCACTGCAGATTTAATTGAAACCATAAGATTAAGTCCATCAGCGGCAAATTCAACAGCAGAAAACCCTACTGGAACAAGCTTACTTAAATCAGGTTCTTTAGAAAATCATGCTTGGGTGGCGCAAGCAGAGGCAAAAAGTGCAGCACTGTTTGGCCTAAAAATGAAACAAGCTGGGTTTAATATACTAGTACTTGGTGACCATGGCTGCGGTCGCACATCTTTAATGCAAGATGCGATGGCGCAGGTAGCAAAAGCTGCGGATAGTGAGTTATTCGATTTAATTGCCTTGTATGACTTTGAGCAAGTTAATCAACCTGCACTAATAAAACTGCCGGTTGGAATGGCAGTTACACTCCGTGCTGAAATGGATGCTTTTTCGCGTTCATTAATGCTAGAAATGCCAAAGTTTGCAACTGAAAAGGCGCAAACTAATATGCTACAAAAAGCCAAGAAATGGTTAAATAAATCATTATTAAGTGCTCAAAAGATAAGTGAAAATAGTCCCTACTTAAATGATTACCTTGACTTGGTGAAACGCGATATATTTTCACAGCTGAAAGCTTGCCAGCCGGTTTCTAGTCGACATAGCACAAGTAATGACAGCGACAACTCACTTGAAGCATTAATCAATGAACAATTTTTCGCACGATTCCGTGTGAATATTTTAGTTGATAATAGCGCCACAAAAGCGGCATCTAGGCAGCAAGCTGTTATTCATGACGAAGACCCTAGTTATCAATCGTTATTTGGTTGGTTAGAAAGCACTTCTGATACTCATATACCAGATTTTTTAAAATTACGTGCTGGAAATTTGCACAAAGCTGATGGCGGTATGTTGTTGATCCATTTGAGAGATTTGTTAAATGACGAACAAAATGGCAGTCAGATTATTGAAAAGTTATATCGTTTTTTACGCAATGGAAATTTGCAATTTGAAGATGCTAGTAGTGCGATAAGTACAGGTTATGTTTTAGCTAATACGCTGATGCCACTTAATGTGAAATTAGTGATGATTGCCATGCGTGAAGACTTTTATCACTTGTTAGAAGAAGCACCAGACTTTTTTGATTACTTTCCAATTAAAGTGGAATTTGTTGCGAGCATTAATGCCAGTGCTGAAAACTATCATGCTATTGCTGGTTTTGCGGCACAAAAATGTGTTCAACATGAATGTTCACATTTTACCAATAAAGCGGTTGCTGCAATGATTATCGCGCTGCAGCGATTGGAAGAAGATCAATTCCGCATTAGTACTAATTTCTCATTTTTAGAACGCTTGATGTTGGAAAGTGCGTCGTATGCAGGCGATGCTAAGCAAGTCACTGAGCAACACGTGAAATCTGCTATGACAGCAAAAAATAAACGACATCGTTATTTTGAAATGCAAATACGTGACTCAATTACGGATAATGAGCTGCTAATCCAAGTAAAAGGTAGCGTAGTAGGGCAGGTAAACGGGTTGACGCATATTGAACTCGGTGATGCGAGTTTTGGCTCACCTGTACGCATTACTGCACGTTGCTACCCTGGACAAGAAGGGCTTATTAATATTGACCGTGAGGTGAACATGAGTGGTCCAAATCATGATAAAGGTATTTTTATTTTACAAAACTGGTTAAGCGCGAGTTTTTCACAGCTTGCACCTCTTAGTCTCAATGCTTCATTAGTATTTGAACAAGAATATAACGGGGTTGAGGGCGACTCAGCCTCATGTGCTGAGTTATTTGCATTGTTATCAGCGCTAGCTAATTTGCCAATTAAACAAGGTATTGCGATTACGGGGGCATTGAATCAATTTGGTGAGGTGATGCCAATCGGAGGTGTTAATGAGAAGATTGAAGGCTATTTTAGAGTGTGTAAAGCGTTAGGGCTTGATGGCAAACAAGGTGTGATTATTCCTAAGCGCAATCAACGTCATTTGTTGCTTGATGATGAGGTGGTTGAAGCTGTTCAGCAAGACCTATTTCAAATTATCACTATTGATCATGTATTAGAGGGTATTGCTTATTTAACAGATACGATTGCAGGCGAGCAGGATATCGCTGGTAACTATGAAGCAAATACTGTGATGGGCCATGCGCAAAATGTGCTGGCTGGATATCGACAAATATTTGAGAGTAACCACGCAAAACCACGACTTATAAAGTAAGGCATTATAAAAATTGATGAAACAAGTTAAACGTCACAAGTCAGCAGATAAGTTAACAAAAGACAATTCATTAGAAAACAAATGTCGTTTAGACAAATGGCTTTGGGCCGCACGTTTTTATAAAACACGCGGCCTTGTAGTGGATGCAATTGAAAGTGGCAAAGTGCGTGTTGATGGTGATCGTGCAAAATCAGCGAAAGAAGTAAAAATTGGTATGTTGATTGTTGTACGTAATAAAACGGTTGAATTTGAAGTTAACGTAACAGACCTTTCTAATATTCGACGTGGTGCACCTGAAGCTGCTTTGCTTTATGCTGAAACTGAAAAGAGTATGCAAAAACGAGAATTGATGAAAGTCACAAAAATTGAAGA
>CAZJUK010000032.1:0-18374 GCA_964549145.1 uncultured Methylophilaceae bacterium | reverse complement strand
TTTGTGCGAGTGTTAATTGAATATCACCTGTGCCCGGGGGTAAGTCGATAATCAAGTAATCAAGGTCTTTCCATTGCGTGTCACGTAACAATTGCTCAAGTGCGCTCGTCACCATTGGGCCACGCCAAACCATCGGTGTTTCAGTATCGACTAAAAAACCAATACTCATGGTTTGCAACCCATGCGCTTGCATGGGTTCTATGCCTTTGCCATCAATACTCTTAGGTTTGCCGCTAATGCCTAGCATTTGTGGTTGGCTAGGGCCATAAATATCTGCATCTAACAAACCTACAGTCGCACCTTCGGCTGTTAATGCTAAGGCAAGATTGACGGAGGTGGTTGATTTGCCAACACCCCCTTTGCCTGAAGCAATCGCAATAACATTTTTAACATTAGGCATTAAATCTACACCTTTTTGCACTTTATGCGAAACGATGCGAATACCAATGTTGATGTTCACCTCGCCCACACCTTCTATTGTTTTTAGTTGATCCTCAACTAAATTTTTAACATCGTCCATTACGCTATTCGCTGGGTAGCCCAACACAATATCTAGGCTAATATTGTTATTATCAATATGGATATTTTTTATAGATTTACTGCTAATAAAATCCTTACCCGTGTTGTGGTCTATGCATAATTTTAATGTGTTTTGTACCAGTGATTCAGTAATAGTCATGTAGTATCCTAATGATAATGCTTGAGTAAAAAGATAAGGTATTTTAAACCATGTGAAAGCGTCCGTCATTTGTTAAAATAAGGCATTCACTCAACATTCTTTAAAACGACATATTTATGACGCGCAAAATTCTAGTCACATCAGCACTACCGTACGCTAATGGTAGTATTCATTTAGGCCATTTAGTGGAGTATATTCAAACTGACATTTGGGTACGCTTTCAAAAAATGCAAGGGCATACAGTGCATTATGTATGTGCAGATGATACGCATGGCACCCCAATTATGTTGCGTGCGGAAAAAGAGGGTATTACACCTGAGGCACTAATAGACAGTGTGCATCAAGAACATAGTGCTGATTTCAACAACTTTTTAGTCGACTTCGATAATTATTATTCTACAAACTCAGAAGAGAACCGTGAGTTAGCTAGCGGTATATATAATACGCTCAAAGCAAATGGGAAAATTGATGTTAAAACTATAGAGCAATATTTTGACCCAGTTAAAAATATGTTTTTACCTGATCGCTTTATTAAAGGTGAATGTCCTAAATGCCACGCTAAGGATCAGTATGGTGACTCATGTGAAGTATGTGGTGCAACCTATAGCCCGACTGATTTAATTAAGCCATTTTCGGCGATTTCTGGTGCAACACCTGAACGTAAAGAAACAGAACATTATTTCTTTAAGCTTTCAGAATGTAGCGACTTTTTACGTGACTGGACACGCTCTGGCACACTGCAAGCAGAAGCTGCTAATAAAATGACTGAATGGGTGGGCGAAGCCGGTGAAAACAAGCTTATTGATTGGGATATATCACGGGATGCACCATACTTTGGTTTTGAAATCCCAGGTGCACCAGATAAGTATTTTTATGTGTGGCTTGATGCCCCTATCGGTTATATGGCAAGTTTCAAAAACCTGTGTGCTAAAAACAATTTGGATTTTGGTGAGTATTGGAAAAAAGGCTCTTCAACCGAGCTTTACCATTTTATTGGTAAGGACATCCTATATTTTCATGCATTATTTTGGCCTGCAACATTAGAGCATTCAGGCTATCGCACGCCAACTGGTGTTTTTGCGCATGGCTTTTTAACCATCAATGGTGAAAAAATGTCTAAATCACGCGGTACATTTATTACTGCACGTAGTTATTTAGAGCATGTGAAGAATCCTGAATATTTGCGTTATTACTATGCGGCTAAACTCAATAGTAGTATGGAAGATATCGATCTTAATCTAGAAGACTTTGCCGCACGGGTGAACAGTGATTTAGTCGGTAAATATATTAATATTGCTAGTCGTACAGCTGGTTTTATTGCTAAACGGTTTGATAACAAACTCACTAAAGTTTCAGGTCATCAAGTCATTGTAGATATGCGTAAAGCGGCAGGTCCAATTAGCAACGCATATGATGATAGAGATTTTGCAAAAGCATTACGTGAGATTATGAAGCAAGCTGATGCAGCGAATGGCTTTGTCTCAGAGGCTGCGCCTTGGGTCGTCGCAAAAGATGTAAGTCGGAATCAAGAGTTACATCAGATATGTTCAGATGCTTTGGAAATGTTCCGCTTGCTGACTATATATTTAAAACCAGTGTTACCAAAAATTTCACAGGCAATTGAATTATTTTTGAATATAGATACTTTAGATTGGGCGGCTATTGATCAAGCATTACCTGAGCAACATCAAATTAGTAAGTACAATCATTTAATTACAAGAATAGATAGTAAACAGCTAGATGCGATGATCGAAGCCAATAAAGAGAACCTAGAAAAAACAATCTCAGATACAGATAAAGCGACTGAAAAAGAAGGGCAGTATATTAATATTGATGACTTCACAAAAGTGGATTTGCGTATTGCTAAAATTATCAATGCAGAACAAGTAGAGGGTGCTGACAAGTTGTTGAAGTTGACACTTGATATTGGGGAAGATAAAACACGTCAAGTGTTTGCAGGTATTAAGTCGTCCTATGACCCAGCAGCTTTAGTTGGTCGCTTAACTATTATGGTTGCAAACTTAACCCCTCGTAAGATGAAGTTTGGTATGAGTGAGGGTATGGTCTTGGCTGCATCAAGTGATTCAGGCGGCCCATTCATTATGTCACCTGACGAGGGTGCCCAAGCTGGGATGTCTGTTAAATAGGTATGTTTTTTTATCAATGCTTAATAATATTAAGCATTGAACTATTCAGCTTTTGATGCTTTAGCTCTTTTATCTTTTTTGGCTTTTTTAGTGTTGAAACCGCAGTTTTTCAGAAATTTCGGCATCTTTACCAATTTTTTTAATTGTCTATTTGCCTATACCGTCAATTTCTATTGGATCTTCACTCGATTTAAATCTGCCATTTTTTTCTCGGTAATCAATGATTGCATTGGGTTTGTTGGGGTTAATGTCGTTATTATTTTTGTCATGATTATTCCCTAAGTTTAAATAGTTTTGCTGGTTGCAAAACCAAACTTACTCTAGCCTCCATCACAACTTAAGAATTCGAATTAATGATTTTTCACAAATAAATGGTTTTACTACAGGTGGCTCTACGGCAGATAGTTTTGCTAGATAGTAGTTTTACTAAGATGCGCTTATTTCTTCTAGAATTTCTTCTAAAGCAGCTAATGGTTGTTTCGCTTGTGTGATGGGGCGTCCAATCACCAAATAATCAGCGCCCATTGCTAAGCCTTGGCTAGGAGTAACAATTCTTGTTTGGTCATCTTTGGAAGCATTGAGCGTTCTAATGCCAGGAGTAACTAACGTAAAATCATCGTTAATCGACTGTCTAATCAATCGTGCTTCAAGTGCTGAGCATACAACACCATTTAATCCAGCCCTTTTTGTGAGTTGTGCTAAACATAGCACGTGTTGTTCAATACTTGTTTCAATACCAACTTCTGCCAATGTTGTTTGATTCATGCTTGTTAAAACAGTGACGGCAATTAATTGTGGTTTTTCGCTAACACTTGCTGCCTTAACGCCAGCTAATGCTGCCTCCATCATTGGTATACCACCACTTGCATGTACGTTTAGCATCCATACGCCTAAATTACATGCTGCAGTACAGGCTTTAGCAACAGTATTCGGAATGTCATGAAACTTAAGATCTAAAAATACTTTGAATTTCTTGGCCACCAGTTGCTCAACTAATTGGGGCCCTCCAGCAGTAAAGAGTTCTTTACCAACTTTTAATTTGCACAAACTAGGGTCAAGTTGATTGACTAAGTGGAGCGCGTCTTTGGCTTGTGCATAGTCAAGAGCGACAATAACCTTAGAGTCAGTATGAGTGGTCATACAATTAGTTTTTTACAGTCATTTCACGGCTAATCGCATCGCTGGGTTCAGCAGGTAAAGATTCCCAAGCGTTACAAGCAGGGCATTGCCAATGATACTGTTTAGCTCGGAAGCCACATTCATTACAGTGATAGGCTGCACGGGTGCCAATGGCATTACGTACAGTTTGTTGCATCAATTGAATGTCTTGCATACTGTTGAGTTTATTTTGATTATCAGCAATGGCACGTGCTTGCAACAATTGATCTAATGTTTGCAAACTAGGCTGGCGAATCAACTCATTTCTTGCAAGTTTTGCAGCACTTTCTGCACCTTGTTCTGCTAGCGTTATTTCGTAAAGGACAGACATTAGTGACGGTAGTTTATATTTTTCTATATAGCTATTAAGCAGCTGAATACCTTCGTTTAGGTCTTTATTTGCTGTGAAGCTTTTTAATAATTTAGTCGCCACTAATCCTATTAAATCTGGTTGTTGGACTTCAATGTGTTTCCAATGCGAGATTGCAGCATTATGTTTGTTCGCTTCAGCGGCTAAATCACCTAATAATACATTGGCGCGCACACACTGCTTATTCGCATCAAGGGCATTGTTTAATTGTAAGTTTGCTTCATTAATATTCTGATCAATAATTGAATTAACAGCCAACTCGCAATAGAATTGTGCGATTTCTTTTCTGAAAGAAACCCCTGATAGGCGCTCAAGTTCCGTTGCTGTCTGTATTGCTTGTGACCATTCTCGTTCTCTTGTATAAATTTCCAACAGCGCATTTAATGCAGGTTGACGGTAGCGTTTATCGTCTAAATTTTTGAACAATTCTTCAGCACGGTCAAATAAGCCAGCCTTAAGGTAATCTTGCGCAAGCTCAGCTTTAACTGCAGTTTTTTGATTTTCAGTGAGTTCTTTTTGATCTAATAAATTCAAATGCATATTGATAGCACGGTCTGTTTCACCGGTTCTTCTGAACAAGCTACCCAATGCAAAATGCAATTCTAATGAGTCTGTGTTTTCATGAATTGCTTCGTAGAAAGCATCAACAGCTTTATCGTGTTGCGAGCTAATTAAAAAATTCAAACCTTTGAAGTAGGCTGCAGGTAAAGTAGTCGATTCAGAAATGAGTTGTTTGATATCAACGCGTGCGGCAACCCATCCCAATGCAAAAAAAAGTGGGGGGATTAATAACCACCAATATTCAAATTCAACTGTCATTTAGTTTTTTTAAATTTATTGTTATGTCTATTTTACCTAAGTTTAGGCGCTGATGTTCTTATTAATTTTTCTGAGAATAGCAATTGAATACGTGATAAAAATGCAAAAAAACGGCACTATTATGTGCCGTTTAATATGTAGTGTTCGAATAATATAACTATTCAATATCAATTAGAAGCTGCATCGACTCGGTCACGTAACTCTTTACCAGCTTTAAAGTGCGGTACATGCTTTGCAGGTACTTCTACTTTGCTGCCAGTTTTAGGGTTGCGTCCTAAGCGAGGAGGGCGGTAATTAAGACTGAAACTACCAAACCCTCTAATTTCAATACGTTCACCCGTTGTCAAATTATCTGTCATTGCATCTAAAATTGCTTTTACAGATAATTCAGCATCTTTCACCACTAGTTGCGGAAAGCGTTCCGCGAGTAGGTTGATTAACTCAGATTTTGTCATGGTTATAATATCTTATATGAAGTAATTAACGGTTGCTTTAAAGTTAACATTTTTACATGTTTGCGATTATTTTTTACCATCCATTTTTGCTTTTAATAACGCGCCAAGGTTAGTTGCACCTGAAGCTGCAGCTACATCTTCAGCAGATAGTTTTTCTGCTTTAACTTTTTTCGCTTTTGGCTTAGCTACTTTATCATCAGTATCAATACTTGTTTCACCTGATGGGTCTTCACTGAGTTGTTTAACACCTAGTGAAATGCGTTCTTTATCGACATCAATAGCTAGAATAACTGCTTCTAGGTCATCACCTTTTTTGAAGTTGCGGATAGCTTCTTCGCCACCTTGTGCCCATGATAAATCTGATAAATGTACCAGACCATCAATGCCACCAGGTAAACCAATAAATACACCAAAGTCTGTGATTGATTTAATTTGACCAGATACTTTGTCACCTTTGGTGTGCGCAGCTGAAAAGTCATCCCATGGATTAGGTTTACATTGTTTCATGCCAAGAGATAAACGACGGCGATCTTCATCAATCTCCAAAATCATTACTTCTACTTCATCACCTAATTGTGCAATTTTACCTGGATGAATGTTTTTGTTAGTCCAGTCCATTTCAGACACATGCACTAAACCTTCAATACCTGGTTCTACTTCAACAAACGCGCCATAATCAGTTAAGTTAGAAACTTTACCGAACAAGCGTGTCCCTACTGGGTAACGACGACCTAATGAAACCCATGGGTCATCACCTAATTGTTTAATGCCGAGTGATACACGGTTTTTCTCTTGATCAAATTTCAAGATTTTTGCTTCAACTTCATCACCAACAGTAAGAACTTCAGATGGGTGCTTAACACGGCGCCAAGCTAAATCTGTAATGTGTAGCAAGCCATCAATACCACCTAAGTCAACAAATGCACCATAGTCAGTAATGTTTTTAACAATACCTTTAATGTTTTCACCTTCAACTAATGAACTCATTAGTGCTTCGCGATCAGCACCTGCAGTTACTTCTAATACCGCACGACGTGAAACAACAATGTTGTTACGTTTGCGATCTAGTTTAATGACTTTGAAGTCCCACTCCTTATTTTCGAAAGGTGTTGTATCTTTTACTGGGCGTATATCAACTAATGAGCCTGGTAAGAATGCCATGATGCCGTTGACTGAAACGCGCAAGCCACCTTTAACACGGCTACTTACGTAGCCAGTTACCACAGTGCCTTCGTTCATTGCTTCTTCTAAATCAAGCCATGCTTGTATTTTCTTCGCTTTGTCGCGTGATAATTGTGTTGATCCAAACCCATCTTCGAGCTTTTCAATAGCAACTTTTACAAAGTCGCCCATTTCAACTTCAAGTTCACCTTGAGCGTTTTTAAATTCGTTAGCGTCAATAACGCTTTCAGATTTTAGACCAGCGTTTACAATTACGTGGTCGCTATCGATTGAAACAACTTCTGCAGTGATTACTTCACCAGCGCGCATCTCCTGGCGCGTTAGGCTTTCTTCAAAAAGTGCTGCAAATGATTCAGTTGTTGAGTCGGTTGTAGATTCGGTTATGTCAGTGGTAGAAGCCATTAATAAAAGTGTTTCCAGTAAGTCCCACCTAGCAGTGGGTTAATTAATCATATGTTAAATTTTGATGAAATTTAACTCGAACAAAGAATGTTACACAAAAAAATACGTATGTTCAATGACTTAATGAGTTTTTGTGGTACAGATTATGCTTTTTTATAGACACTCAATACAAAAACCACAGCTTCATTAATGTCTTTATCTGTTGTATCTAAATAAACAGCATCTTTTGTTTGTATTAAGGGTCCTGCGCTTCGTTGGCTATCGCGATGATCACGTTCTTGTAAATCAGTGAGTAATTGTTGGTAATCAGCTGTTTGTTGTTTGTCTAATAATTGTTTATATCGGCGTTGCGCGCGTGTTTCTACATCAGCAGTTAAAAATATTTTTAAACAAGCATCTTTAAATACAACGCTTGCCATATCGCGACCATCAGCGACTAAGCCGGGTGCTTGCTTGAAGCTGTTTTGTAAATTTAATAAAGTATTGCGTACTTCCGGATGAACTGCAACCTTTGATGCGCCAATGCTCATTGCCGGGTTACGTATTTCATCGCTTACATTTTCTTTGTTCAGGAACACTTCACCATTATCAAATGTGATATGTAGTATTTTTGTTAGCTTTTCTAAAGCTTTAGCATCACACCATTCAATATTATTTTTTTGGGCAGCCAGTGCCACAATACGGTAAAGCGCACCAGAATCTAAGTAATGAAAGCCAAGCTGTTTAGCTACACGTTCGGCTACAGAGCCTTTTCCACTTGCTGATGGGCCATCAATGGCAATGACGGGAATCGAGGTAATAGGTTTAACTGACAATTTTTGCAAACTCTTCAAAATAGTTTGGGAATGTTTTAGCAACACAATTTGGGTCATTAATCGTAATTGGCACACCACCAAGGCTAACTAATGAAAAGCACATCGCCATCCGATGGTCATCATAAGTATCAATTACTGCATTAGGGGTGAGTGTTGTTGGCGGGGTAACGCTAATATAATCTTCACCTTCAATGACGATTGCACCAACTTTACGTAACTCAGTGGCCATTGCTGCTAAGCGGTCGGTTTCTTTTACGCGCCAACTAGCAATATTTCTTAAGGTGGTAATGCCATCGGCAAATAGTGCCAAAATAGCTAAGGTCATAGCTGCATCAGGAATATGGTTGCAATCTAAATCAATTGCAGTGAGTTTTGCTTGGTTAGGTTTGCTGCTCGTTATTTGATTTGCTTGATAATCAATGCTGACACTCATTAAAGCTAATGCATCTGCAAATTTAATATCACCTTGGATACTATTTTTGCCTACACCTGTAACAGTTATGTTACCAGCGATTGCGCCCGCTGCAAGAAAATATGAAGCACTAGAGGCATCACCTTCAACATGCATTTTTTTTGGACTAATATATCGGCTGTTTTCAAGCACATCAAACTGTTGCCAGCCATCGTGTTGCACATGTACGCCAAATTGCGCCATTAAATTAAGCGTGATTTCAATATAGGGTTTAGAAATTAGCTCACCAACAACTTCAATGGATGCTTTTTGCCCCGTCAGCGGCAAGGCCATGAGTAGGGCGGTCAAAAACTGACTAGAGACATCACCACGTATTTGAATAGTTTGCTGAAGACTAGGTTTAGAAGATGATATTTTCAGTGGTGGAAAGCCATCATCCGCATCATAGTCTATCGTTGCGTTCGCTTGTCGTAACGCGTTGACTAAATCACCAATCGGTCGCTCATGCATACGTGCTACGCCATGTAAATAATAATCACCTTGTGACAAAGCCAATACTGCAGTTAGTGGGCGAAATGCAGTGCCCGCATTACCTAAAAACAAATCTGCTTGTTTGTTGGGTAAGTTACCTGCACATCCTTTTACACGCCATGCATCTGCTGCAAAGTTTGTTAACTCAACGCCTAAAGTTTCTAGCGCTTCCAGCATGCGATTGGTATCGTCAGAAGTTAATAAGTCAGCAATTTCTGTGGTGCCAGTTGCCAGCGCGGCCAACAACAAGGTGCGGTTTGAAATACTTTTTGAACCAGGCAGCTTTATGATGCCGTTGGTTTTATTGGCGGCAGGTAAGTTGATATATTCCATAGGATTAGTAGTGTCTATAAGGTTGTTTTTTTAATCTTACTTTTTATTCTCAGCCCAAAGCTTACGTACGTCACTTGCACGTTTAAACAGTGCTTCTAAACCTTCAGCATTTTCGTCTGCTAGCAGCTGTTTTAAGGTGCTTAATTCATCTTCGAATGCATTGATTTCATTCAGTAATGCCGCTTTGTTGGCTAAACTAATGTCTCGCCACATTTCTGGACTACTGCCTGCAATACGCGTAAAGTCTCTGAAACCGCTAGCTGCAAAATTAAATAACTCTTTTGCATTTGGTCTTGCTGCCAAATCATCCACTAAGGCAAATGCTAATAAGTGCGGAAGATGGCTAACAGATGCAAAAATACTATCGTGTTTTTCTGCTTGCATCTCAATCACATTAGCGTCGCAAGTTTGCCAAAGTTCACGTACTCTTTGTATATTTTTGGCTGAGTTTTCACCACTTGGCGTTAATACAACATTCTTGTTTACAAATAAATCTGTTTTGGCAGCAGTAGCACCACTTTTTTCCGCTCCAGCAATCGGGTGGCCGCCCACAAATTGATTAAATTGTTCACCTAAAACAGTTTCCGCTGTTGCCAGCACATCACTTTTTGTACTGCCCGCATCAGTGATAATAGTATGGCTATCTAAATGTGGTTTTATTTTCTCTAAAATGGTTTTAGTTTGTGCCACAGGGGCAGCAATTAGCACTATGTTCGCACCATTTAGTGCCATCGCAATGTCATTTTCTATCACATCAATAATGCCTAATTTGAGCGCATTGTTTAAATTGGATTGATTGCGGCCAACGCCCACAATATGTGGCGCATTAGCTTTCATTTTTAAAGCCAATGCCACTGAGCCACCAATGAGGCCAACACCAAATATAACCAGTTTTTTCAAGCGAAATACAATCTAATTAAACAAAACTGGATTGTAACATTCCCGACTATTTATTTTAATGATTCTTATAAATCTGCTGTATTTGTTTGTGCCAAAGTGGATTTGTCACATTCAAGCCATTCACCATCAATGAGTTTTTCTTGCGGTTTAAACTGCTGTTTATAAATCATTTTTTGACTTTCTTTTATCCAATAACCTAAATATAAATAAGGTAGTTGGAGCGATTTTGTCCAATCGATAAGCCACATAATGGCATGCGTGCCATAACTGGATTTTGTGTTTTCTGCATCATAAAACGTGTATACCGCCGATACGCCATCACGCAACACATCGACTACGCTGATAATTTTGACTTGATTGTTGTCATCACGAAATTCGATCATCAAACTTTCGACATTACTTTGACATAAAAACTGTTTGTATTGGTTCTTGGCGTTTTCAGAATTGCTTTGGTTTAAATGCACTTCTTCCTCATGGCGTAATGATTGGTAACTTTCATAAAGCTTAAAATGACTTTGATTAAAACTCACTGGCAATATACGTATTGTTAAATCATTATGACGTCGCAAGGCGCGTTTTTGGCTACGTGTTTCTGCAAATTCATTGAGCACTATGCGCACCGGAATACACGCATTACATTCTTCACAGTGTGGGCGATAGGCAAATTTTCCACTACGTCGAAAGCCTTGTTGAATGAGTTCGCTATACGTATCAGTATCCACAAGGTGATGTGGTGCAGCAATTAAACTCTGTGCAAGCTTATTCGGTAAATAGCCGCATTTATAAGATGTTGTTACGTAGAATTGCAGTTTTTGAATAGGTAATACTTCAAGTGAGCTCATGTTGTCTAGTGTATCAATTTTGTCAGCGTTTGCATAAACGTATCACGGCTAATTTCACCTGCGCCAAAACTATTCAGTAAAGGCGTTTTCATTTGGCAATCAATCATGCCAACGCCTCTATCCTTCAAGTGTTCAACTAAATGTACAAAAGCAACTTTCGATGCATCTGTTTGCGTATAAAACATACTTTCACCATAAAACATATTACCAATAATGACGCCATAACAGCCACCGACTAAATCTCCATTTAACCAGCTTTCACTGCTGATTGCGTGCCCATTATGATGTAATTTAGAATAGGCTTGAATAATCTCTTGGGTAATCCAAGTGCCATCTTGACCTGCTCGAGGTACCTGCCCACAAGCTCTAATGACTGATTCAAATGCAGTATTTAAGCGCAGGTCAAAAAGTTGTTTTTTAATGGTTTTTTTGAGCGAGCTAGTAATTTTTAACGCCTCAGGAAAAAGCACCATACGCGGATCAGGACTCCACCACATGACCGGTTCATTTTCGCTATACCATGGAAAAATGCCATTTTTATAAGCATTTAGTAATCGATCTTGCGATAACCGTCCGCCAATCGCGATTAATCCATTGGGCTCTATCAGTGCTTGCGATAGCTGTGGAAATGCCGTGTGCTCTTCTAGCGCCAACACATAATCATTGCCCAGTTGATAGAATTTATCTGACATTGGTTCTATTTAATCAAACAATTAAATCAAGCAATTTAGTTAGGTAGCCAGCATGAAGACTGCCATACCAACCATTAATAAATCTTCAATAATTGTGACAGTACTCATGGGTAAATTAAACCCAGTGCCCAAGCAAGCACATTGTATTGTTTGCTTTTTCATCACAGCTAACACCACACCAACGGTTGAAATTCCCATCACAATAAGCGTTATCCAGTTAATCAGCATTGGTTGCCACCGCAATAGATAAGCCAAACCTAAGCCAAGCTCAATGAATGGGTAAATACAGCCATAAACATTTATTTGTTTTGCGACCAAGTCATACATGGTGTAACTATTGGCAAAACCTTTAATATCAAGCAATTTGAAAAAAGAGAAAACAATAAAAAAGCCAGCCATAAAGTTGGGCATCCAGCGACGTATTTCAAAACTGCCGCTGACTAATTCCACTGTCAATGTAACAATGAGAATGTAAACAAAAACAATTAATAACGGTTTATAAGTTGCCAACCAACTTTTATCAATTTGTGTTGTTTTTTTTTCATCTTTTTGTATTTCAATAGGCGTGGTGTTAGGCAGCAAAGCATAGTTGCCAATTTCAGCTAATACCTTGTTTAATTGCGTGAAATCAACTGCCGGGTCAGTGACTTGAGTCATTGGCGGGTCTAATGTAACTTCCACATGTTCTGCATATTCAAGCAATGTTTTTTTAACACGTGCTACGCAACCATCACAGGTTAAGCCTGTTACTTTATAAATAATAGTTTGCATCATAATCCATCCGTTATTTCAATTCTTACCAGTTAATTATAGGCCATCTAAACAGCGTTATATTAAGAATGTTAGGGTCATTTTTTTACACTATCTTTTATTTTTCATAATATTTTCAGTTATTTAGCTTCTTAATCAAGACGTTAACGCGTAAAATACAGCCAATATGGAAATCTACACTAGTGACTTAATAGCAAAACCGATTCAAACGTACCGCCCTTATTGGGCGAAACGGTTTGGTACTGCGGCTATGTTGCCAATGTCTCGTGAAGAGATGGATGCCTTAGGTTGGGACAGTTGTGACATTATTTTAGTCACAGGTGATGCTTATATTGATCACCCAAGTTTTGGCATGGCATTAGTCGGCCGCTTGCTAGAAGCGCAAGGATTTCGGGTAGGTATTGTTTCTCAGCCTGACTGGCAAAATGCGAGTGCATTCAAAGTGCTTGGTAAGCCTAATCTATATTTTGGCATTACCGCAGGCAATATGGATAGTATGGTTAATCGCTACACGGCGGATCGTAAAATTCGCTCAGACGATGCCTATACACCTGATGCAGCGCCAGACAAACGCCCTGATCGCGCGGTGTTAGTGTATAGCCAGCGTTGTCGTGAAGCTTATTCAGATGTGCCATTGTTAATTGGTAGTATTGAAGCAAGTTTACGTCGTATTGCGCATTATGATTATTGGAGCGATAAAGTCCGACGTTCTGTGTTGGTCGACTCAAAAGCAGATATTTTAATTTTTGGTAATGCTGAACGTGCACTAGTTGAGCTTTCACATCGTATTGCCAAAGGTGAGAAAATATCAGAAATACGTGATATACGCGGCACCACATTTTTACGTAAAAGCGTTCCAGCAGGTTGGAGCGAAATTGAAAGCACTAAGTTAGACCGACCTGGCGCAGTAGATAAGCCAATTGACCCTTATGAAATGAAAATGGGTAAAGGGGATGCCAGTTGTGCAACTGAAGAAAATAAAAGCCAAGATAATAAAACCCAGGAAAAAGTCGCACCACTGCCAGAAGGCACAAAAGCCATTAGAATTACACGCAAACCTAAAGCTGATAGAAGCACCCAAGTGGTGCGCTTACCTTCTTATGAAGAAGTGGCGCAAGACGCTGTTTTATATGCTCATGCTTCACGTGTCTTGCATTTAGAGGCTAACCCTGGCAACGCACGAGCACTAGTGCAAAAGCACGGCAATCGGGAAGTTTGGTTGAATCCACCGCCAATTCCACTTACCACCAAAGAGATGGATTTTGTATACGACTTACCTTATGCACGTAAGCCCCATCCTGTTTATAAAGATGCCAAAATTCCCGCCTGGGACATGATTCGGTTTAGTGTCAATATTATGCGTGGCTGTTTTGGTGGCTGTACATTTTGTAGTATTACCGAGCATGAAGGGCGTATTATGCAAAGCCGCAGCGAAGGCTCAGTGTTAAAAGAAATAGAAGAAATTCGCGATAAAGTGGATGGCTTTACTGGTGTCATATCTGATTTAGGTGGCCCAACTGCCAATATGTACCGTATTGCCTGTAAATCAGAAAGAATTGAAAAAGCCTGCCGTAAGTTATCCTGCGTGTACCCTGATGTTTGTGAGAATTTAAATACAGACCACAGTGCGTTAATACAGCTTTATCGTAAAGCGCGCAGTATTAAAGGCGTCAAAAAAGTGTTAGTGAGTTCTGGCTTACGATACGACTTAGCAGTTAAATCTCCAGAGTATGTCAAAGAATTAGTGCAACATCATGTCGGCGGCTATTTAAAAATCGCACCGGAACATTCTGAAGAAAATGTGCTTTCTAAAATGATGAAGCCAGGCATGGGTGCGTACGATGAATTTAAAGCCATGTTTGAAAAATTCAGTGCAGAAGCAGGTAAAAAACAATACCTTATTCCTTACTTTATTGCCGCACATCCAGGCACCTCGGATGACGACATGCTTAATTTAGCTTTATGGCTAAAGCGCTACAACTTTCGCTTAGACCAAGTGCAAAATTTCACCCCAACCCCAATGGCAATGGCCACAGCCATGTACCACAGTGGTAAAAACCCGCTACGTAAAGTCACTCACGACTCAGAAGATGTGCCGGTTGCTAAAGCAGGGCGCGTACGCAAACTGCATAAAGCGTTTGTTCGCTATCATGACCCAGCTAACTGGCCAATGTTGCGAGAGGCATTAAAAAGTATGGGTCGTGCTGATTTGATCGGGCCTGGTAAAAGACAATTGGTGCCAGCTTTTCAACCAGCTGTGATTGGTTCGATTAAACAATCTGATGGCAGTACTTTTAAACCAAAATATAATAAATCAGTATTTAATAAATCAAAACCAAGCCAGCCAAGCACCAGGTCTAATGGTAAGTCTAGCGCACAACGACGATCTGGCAGTATGCCGAGCGCGTTTAATGATTTTAAAAATGCAGCACGCATTGTTAAAAAAAGATAAAGTTTACTAGTGCATTGAACAATGCTTAACTATATTTAATTATGCAGGACCTAGCAATTTCTTAGGGCGTTGAACGTAATCATACTTACTATGGTCTTGTATACATTACTTATTTAAAAGGATAATCATGCGCAATTTTTGGCAGTTTATTAAATTGTTTTTCATTTCGGCATTTTTCTTATCATTTTCAGTCATATCACAAGCAACAGAAAAAGGTTTGTTTTGGAAAATGGAGGCGTCAAATGGCCAAGTAAGTTATCTATTTGGTACGATTCATACGGATGATAATCGTGTGACTGACTTTTCTCCAAGTGTGACGGAAGCATTGAAAAGTGTTGATTTATTTCTAATGGAAGTGGAGCCACACGGCAATCCTTCTGTGTATTTGATGCAAGATGCCAATCTAAAGACTATGTTGACTGAGACAGAGCTAGAACAAGTAAAAGAACTCGCTGATTTTCACGTAATGCATTTAGATGCTGCAATGCAGATGAAGCCTTGGTTGCTGGCTGTGGTGTTTGATTTACCGAAACCACAAACACCTTTTGCGCAAGACAACTTATTGATGCGTAGCGCAGAAGACTTTGGCAAACTAGTCGTCGGAATAGAAACTAGTAGAGAGCATTTTAGTATCATTGATGACTTTGCTTATGATGAACAAATTGTCATGTTACGTGCGGTTTTAAAGCGTACGCAGCAAGAAAAAGAAGACGATTTTGAACAACTTATGGCGGTGTATATAGACGGTGATAGCGAAAAAATTGCAATGCTGAATGAAAAAATATCAAGCGGCATGTTGCCTGAAGATTTATGGGCAAAAATAAGCACTAAATTGATTGATGAGCGTAATGATGTGATGGCCAAACGTAGTATTGGCATGGCAAAACAAACCCCAATTTTTGTCGCCGTGGGTGCAACGCATTTAGCAGGTGAGAATGGCTTGATTCAAGCATTTAAAAATGCAGGATTTAAACTGACCCCTATTAACGATTAATCACTATTAAAAATTATTTATCTTTCTTGATGACATGCTGCCCAGCTTCATAGTTGGGTATGTCTGGATTCTGATTCACATGAATCAAGCTATCAGTATTAAAGCCTAGCTCATTCGCTTGGCTAATCAAGTGTTGTTTGATCGGGTAAGTCAGTTCTGGTGTGCGCGACAAGATCCATAAGTATTCTTTATCTGGACCGCAAACCATCACATAATTATAATAAACTTTATCTAAAGCAATAATGTTGTAAGCGCCGTAAAAAGGCCCAAAGAAAGATACTTTAAGTTTGCCATGGTAAGTGCCATCAGCATTCTTTTCTTCAACAAAATAGGCTTTACCTTCTGCCTCTTGCCAAGATTTTTCTTTAGTGTTATAGCCTTTATTAAGCACTTTAATGCCACCATCTTCTATGAGCGAATAATTGGCAGTGACATTGTTTAAATTACGCTCAAAGCGATGGTCAAGCCTTGCAATCTCATACCAAGTGCCTAAGTATTGATCAGCATTAACACCGTCAATAATGACAACATCTTCTGGCACGCCCATACAGCTTATTAAGAAGAAGGTAACGCTAAGAAGTAATAAATTTTTCATGAGTACTTTTCTAAAGTAATAAGCCACTAGGCTTGTGAATAAAACCCATAAATCAATCAGGTCAATGAAGTTAACTCTTTGCTGACGTAATGATTATTTAAGTTGTTTGTAACGCTTGTTCTAAATCTGCAATCAAATCGTCGATGTGCTCAATACCTATCGACAAACGCACCATGTCTTCAGAAACGCCGGCTTTGACAAGCTCTTCTGGTGAAAGCTGTCTGTGGGTAGTTGAAGCAGGGTGGCAGGCTAAACTTTTAGCATCACCAATATTGACTAAGCGTGTAAATAATTGCAGTGCATCTTGGAAGCTTGTGCCGCCTTTAATGCCGCCTTTAACGCCAAAGGTTAATATTCCTGAGGCTTTGCCATTCATATATTTATCAACAAGTGGTTTGTCTTTATGGCTGTCTAAACCAGCATAATTGACCCATTTAACTTTCGAATGGCTTTCTAAATACTGTGCAATTTTTAAACTATTTTCGCAAATTCTATCCATGCGCAAGGCTAATGTTTCAATGCCTTGTAAAATCAAAAATGCATTAAACGGTGATAGAGCAGCGCCCGTGTTACGCAGTGGCACTACGCGAGCACGGCCAATATAAGCTGCAGCACCAAGCGCCTCGGTATAAATAACACCATGATATGAAACATCAGGTTCATTCAAACGAGGAAAACGTTTTTTATGTTCTGCCCATGGGAATTTTCCAGAATCTACAATACAGCCACCAACAGAATTGCCATGACCATTCATGTATTTAGTGAGTGAATGGACGACAATATCTGCGCCATGTTCAATTGGGCGACATAGGTATGGTGAAGGGACAGTGTTATCTACAATCAGTGGCACGCCATGTTTATGCGCAATTTCTGCTAGTTTTGCAAAGTCAGTCACGTTACCTAATGGGTTGCCGACTGATTCGCAAAAAATGGCTTTGGTTTTATCATCGATTAACGCTTCAAATGTTTCTGGTTCGCTGGCATCGGCAAAGCGTGTTTCAATGCCATATTGCGGTAATGTATGGGCAAATAAATTATAGGTGCCGCCATACAATGTAGCTGCCGAGATAATATTGTCACCAGCTTCTGTAATGGTCATGATGGCGTAGGTAATGGCGGATTGCCCAGAGGCTAAGGCTAGTCCTGCTATACCACCTTCAAGTTCTGCTACGCGTTTTTCCAATACGGCATTGGTTGGGTTCATAATGCGCGTGTAAATATTACCTTCGACTTTTAAATCAAATAAATCAGCACCATGTTGTGTGCTATCAAAAGCATAAGCTGTTGTTTGATAAATAGGCACTGCCACTGCTTTAGTGGTTGGGTCTGGCGTATAGCCACCATGTACTGCGATTGTTTCTAATTTCATATGATTTCTCCCAATTAAATTATTTGATTCATAAATAATGCTTTTAATATTACTAAAATTTTAATATAGTTTGAATGCTTTTAACTACGTAAATAATTAATCACAACGGGCAGTATAATCGCACTTAATACGCCGTTTAAACCCATTGCCATGCTGGCATAAATGCCAGCTTCTTCGTTCACGCTAAAAGCGCGACTAATGCCTAAGCCGTGTGCACCAACCCCAATGGCAGTTCCGCGCATCCACCATGGTTTTATTTTAAGCATGTTCAATACGTATGGTGCAATACTTGCCCCCAGCATTCCAGTAATGACAGCAAATACTGCAGTAAGGGTTGGTGATACATTAATTCGTTCTGCGATACCCATACCAATAGGGGCTGTGACTGATTTTGCAATCATGCTACCGACGATGGTTTCACCAGCACCCATCAGCTTAGCAATAGCGACTGCGCTA
>CAZJUK010000031.1:0-18735 GCA_964549145.1 uncultured Methylophilaceae bacterium | reverse complement strand
AAGCAACTGTAAAGAATTAAGTCCGAGATGATTGGAAAATAAAAAACCAGCTTATCTAGTTGAAAAAAGCGTCACTCAAACCAATGATCACTATGAACCAGGCGGTGATTTAATGAGTTTGATATATCCTGCATCTTTAAATTATTCTAGGCACTGGCATAGTCTTGGTTCTTCAATTAGCCTTAATTTAATAAACGAATTTTTTGTGCTGCCATTGATGCAGCAGCAGTCCTTGTTTCCACGCCTAGTTTTATAAAAACATGTTCAAGATGCTTGTTAATCGTGCGAGCACTAGTACCTAATATCTCACCAATGTCTTTATTAGTTTTACCTTTTATCAACCAATTGAGCACCTCAGCTTCGCGCTTAGTTAGCTTGAAAATTGCAATCAAAGCGTCTACCTGCGCTCTATCAGATTCTTCTCTTAAAATGATCATCCATTGCTCATCTTTGGTCAAATCAGCAGGGTTTAGTATTAAGCGTTTTTCACTCTTAATAATTGTCATTGAATCTAAAGTCTTACCTGAAGCATCTGCTTGATATGCAGTTGATATCCAATTAAAAATGACAAGTGGTGTTACCACTTCCATTGCTTCAGTTTCATCATTATCTGAAAAGTATGATTTCATCCAATCTCTAGCTAGAGGTGTTCGCCATACAATTTTGCCATTATGTGGCGTAATAGCAATGGCTGCTTGCCCAAAGGCATCCAACGCACTTCTTGCTTGAGTAACTTGCTGAGAAGTTTGTAAGTGAGAGCTTATTCTCACCAACACTTCATTAATACGGACTGGCTTAGCCACATAATCAACGCCACCTGCTTGAAAAGCGGCAACGACATGTTCTGTCTCCGTCAAGCCAGTCATAAATATTACTGGAATAGCACTGGTTTTGTTGTTTTCTTTAAGTTTTCTACAAACTTCAAAGCCATCCATCTCCGGCATCATGGCATCAAGTAAAATAACATCTGGCTCAGCTTCAGCAGCCACTTCTAGTGCCATTTTGCCGTTATTAGCGATTAATACGGTATACCCTGTCTCATCAAGAGCATCATGTAAAACAGCAATGTTATCAAGTACATCATCTACAATGAGCACTAATAATGAGTCTTTCTGTATGGTGTTTTTTTTACTCATTACATTATTTCTTTTAACAGTATTTTCATTTCATCTAAGCGAAACTGACGAGATAAATTTTGCATTCTTTTTACAAAGTCTAAATAAACTTCATCTTGGTTGGCAATCTCATCTAATTTGTTATTGACGCCTTTTATATAGCCAATATTCACTAGTTCTAGCAACTCAGTCAGTGTTTGCAATGGGGGATTATGCACTTTTAATAACATAATTTCACTAAGGTTTTGTTCTACCAATATGTCAAGATTATTTGATAGGCCTATCTCACTATCAGTCCATTGTAATTCTAGTTTCTTTCCTATCCAATCTAACAATTCTTCCACACTAACAGGCTTAACAATAAAATCACTCGAATCGATATCAGCAGAGTTTTCTAAATTACGATCGAAAGCATTGGCAGAAACAATACCGATAATTGTATCTGACTGATGTATCTTACGGATAATATAAGACGCTTCCCAACCGTCCATCACAGGCATAGCCAAATCCATTAAGATAATGTCTGGTTTGAATTGTTGATAAATGTCTAGGCACTCTTGCCCAGTCGAAGCTTCAGCCACTTCAAAGCCGAGTGGCTCTAAAATATAAATTAGAAGTTCGCGATCAACTTTTTCATTATCAACCACTAACACTTTGCGTTTCTTACCTAAATACCCATTCCGAGAAGTATATAAAATAGGTACTTCTGCATCGCTATGATGAGTCTGAGGCAGAAACAAGTTAATCCTGAAGGTCGTGCCTTTTCCTACTTCGCTTTCAAAAGTGAGTTCGCCGCCCATTAACTCTATTAATAATTTACTAATGGTTAAGCCTAGACCTGTGCCACCAGCACTGCCCTGATTAGCTGCGCTACCACGCGAGAATGGCTCAAATATTTTATAATATTCAGGTTTGGGAATGCCTGGCCCTGTATCTTCAATTTCAATATGCGCTAACTCTCTCGCATATTTAAGTCGAAAAGTGATACGACCTTTTTTAGTAAACTTGAGTGAGTTACCTAAAATATTGATCAACACTTGTGTTAATCGCTTTTGGTCAGTTTTAACAAGTGCAGGCAAATTACCTTCAGTTTCAAATATAAATTCTAGCCCTTTGTTTTTCGCTTGCAACCTAAACATACTGATAATTTGATCTATAAACTCAGGAAATTTAATCAGTTTATTATCAAAAGTTAATTTACCACTTTCGATCCGCGCTATATCTAAAGTTCCTTCAATTAAAGAAAGCAAATGTTCACCACTACGTCGTACGACACGTATTGCTTGCTTGCGATTTGCCGGTATTGTCTTGTCATTATCAAGCAACTGCGCATAGCCTAATATACTATTTAATGGTGTACGAAGTTCATGACTTATGCCGGTAATATAGCGACTCTTAGCTTGGTTGGCTTGTTCAGCAAGCTTTCTTGCTGATTGAAGCTCAGTATCCGTTTGCTTATGCAACTCAATTTCACGCATGAGCAATCCTGTTTGCTTATTAGACTCCTCCTGTGCGACTCGTCTGCTTTCTGTGGTTAGCACTAGCCACCACGCAATAATGCCACTTGCAAAAACAAGCGCAGCAAACACTTTCAAATACCCCGCTCTTAAGTAAGGTACTAAGTTTTGTGACATATTCTCAAGCGTCGACACCTCATGGAAATAGATCATCCACAACATAACACCAAAAAATGTAAGGGCAACAAACATCAGCATCAAGTAATGTGCAACGCCACCTTTTAAATAAGGCCACACCCATTTTGGGAAAATAAATTTACTTGCTGCCAACCACTGGCTAGACAATCGCGCCTCTGGTTTACAAGCATCATTACAACGCGCATCTAGACAACAACATAATGAACAAATAAAGCCCTGATAAGCTGGGCATTGCGCCATATCATCTGTTTCGTACTCTTTCTCACACACAACACACTTTTGGACACGTTGTTTAGCTGGAAACACATGTGGCTTACGCGCTATGTAATAGCGACCTTTGGTCACCCATGCAATTAATGGTGAAATAATTAGCGCACTACCCAATGCGATAAATACCGAGAATGCTTTTGCTTCAGCACCGAATAAACCTATAAAAGCAGAAATTGATAAAACAGAAGCAATGAGCATAGCACCAACTCCTACGGGGTTAATATCATATAAATAAGCACGTCTAAACTCAATACCTTTCGGACTCAGTCCTAAAGGTTTATTAATGACTAAATCTGCAACGACGGCTGCTATCCAAGCAATGGCAATATTTGAATAAAATCCAAGCACTTCTTCTAACACATCAAAGATATTAAGCTCCATTAAAATAACTGCAATAATGGCATTAAATACAACCCATACGACACGTCCAGGATGGCTATGCGTTAAACGTGCAAAGAAGTTGGACCACGCCAGTGAACCTGCATAAGCATTAGTCATGTTAATTTTTACTTGAGAAATAACAACAAACAACGTTGTCACCCCCAAAGCCAGTTCATTGGAGCTAAACACTTGCTCAAAGCCAACTAAATACATATGGGTAGGATTCACAGCCTCTAAGAAGGTCATGCCACTTTGAATGACTAAATAAGCAAGCAGCACCCCTGCTAACATTTTAAGCATGCCAACAAATATCCAACCAGGCCCTGCCATCAATACACCAAAATTCCATCGCCAACGATTTTCAGGCGTTTTTTCAGGCATAAAACGTAAGAAGTCGACTTGTTCCCCGATTTGGGGAATAAGGGACACACCAACCGCGGTCGCCGCACCAAACATGAGCAAATTAAACTCTTGCTGCACCCCTGTGATGCCAACAAAATTCATCATATTAGAAATGACAAAGGGGTCATGATATATAACAGCAATAAATGGCAGGCTCATCAACACCAACCAAATTGGTTGTGAAAACATCTGAATCCGATTAATTAAAGTCACACCATGAATAACAAAAGGGATCACTACTAATGCACTAACCAGATAGCCTATGTAAAGTGGCATATGGAAATACAGCTCAAGGGCATAAGCCATAATAGCTGCTTCAAGTGCGAATAAAATAAATGTAAAGGAGGCATATACAAAAGAAGAAATTGTGGATCCAATATAGCCAAAACTGGCACCACGCGTAAGCAAATCCATGTCTAAGCCATATTTGGCAGCATAAAAGCTAATAGGCAAAGCAGTGAAAAAGATAATCACGCCCACTGCCAATATCGCATATACGGCATTTATAATGCCATAATTTACAGCAATCGTGCCCCCTATGGCTTCTAATACAAGAAAGGATATTGCGCTTAACGCGGTATTTGATACGCGGAAAATTGACCACTTACGAAACGATCTTGGCGTAAAGCGTAATGCATAATCCTCTATCGATTCGTTAGCAACCCACGTATTATAATCGCGTCGAATCTTAACAATCCTTTGTGCTGGATGTGCACTTTCTGCTGCAGGTAAACTTAAATTATCAATCGTCAATTCAGCTTTCTATTGCATCAATTTAAATAGTTAGACGTTAACTAAGCAACAATCATACCTTCATAAACCAAAAAAAAACTAGCTAATCGTCTAATTAGCTAGCGCACTCATATAAGAACTTGATTTAATAAACCAGAAGAAAAGTTCCAAATTCCATCATGGTAAAAGCTAATCCATTATTTAGCCAAACTCTCATTTGATTTTTTTGCAACCCAATTAAATAGCCAATACCATGTAATGTTGCGGTTGCTAACAGCATGCCTAGCAAAGCACTATTGTTTTGTGCGCCGTTTAATTCTAAACCATGTGCTGAGCCGTGTAGCAAAGCAAACATAGCCACAAGGCTTACGCTTACTTTAGTCGGTATTGGTAAGTTAATAATAATCAACACCCCCATGGCAATAACAGATGATGCGATCGCTGTTTCCATAACAGCAATACCTAACCCAAGAAAGCCTAAAAAAGCGCCTATTACCATCACACTAATAAAAGTAAGCGGCAGTTGCCAGCGTATATTGCCTTTTGATTTAGCTGCAAAAATACCTACTGCCACCATCATTAATATGTGATCCCAACCCATGAATGGGTGCATAAAACCAGCATATGCATTCGATATACCATGCCCTTGGTGAGCCAATACAAGTGTTGAAAAAAGTGTCAGTGGAATACCATATATTAGTTGTTTTTTCATAAGTTCCCCCTAAAGCATTAAACCTTGTTTTTCAATAAATTGTATAATTTCATCTAAGCCAAGCTCTTTTTTTAAGTTGCTAAAAATAAATGGTCGCCCACCACGCATGCGTTTAGCATCTCTATCCATCACCTCTAAAGACGCGCCAACCATTGGGGCTAAATCAATTTTATTAATGATTAACAAGTCAGATTTAGTAATGCCTGGTCCCCCTTTACGTGGTATTTTTTCACCTGCTGACACATCAATTACATAAATAGTTAGATCAGAAAGTTCTGGGCTAAAAGTGGCAGCAAGGTTATCGCCACCACTTTCAATAAATACTAAGTCTAACGGTTCAAAACGTTGGCTTAATTGAGACACAGCCTCTAAATTCATTGAAGCATCTTCACGAATCGCAGTATGTGGGCAACCACCAGTTTCAACGCCAATAATACGGTCAGCAGTAAGTGCTTCATTTTCAGTTAAAAATTTAGCATCTTCTTTGGTATAGATATCGTTTGTCACTACAGCCAGGTTGTAGGTATCTCGCAGTCGTTTACATAACGCTAACGTTAATGCTGTTTTGCCAGAGCCTACTGGGCCACCAATGCCCACACGTAATGGCTCTTTGTAGTTTGTTGCGGCTTCTGCCGGAGTTTCTACTGCAACTACTGTCATTTTGACCTCACTCGTTTAATGATTGAATTAAGAACGGAAAAGACGGCTATATTGTGTTTCGTGTTGGCATCCTGCTATGGTCAACAACGGATTGAAATTGCTAATACTGTCATCTTCTAAGTGCATAGCTTGATGCACAATACTTGGTAAATCGTAACCTAAGGTGAGCAATATTTTTTGGCCTGCCACTTGTCCTAAAGGTATTGCTTTCATCGCTGCACTGACTTGATTTTCTAACCAACCCCATACAAAACCATGCAATACATCACTTACTGAAATGTGCCATTCTTGTGCAACGCCTGAATAAATAGTACTGAAAGCAGGTTGCCTAAACCCATTGATACTTTTTAAAAAGTCTTTTGGCATTGCATCCAAGTCATTCAATAACCGACACAGTGAGTAGCCCATTTGCCGCGTTTCAGCTAGAGCTTCAGATGTATCACGGCCCGCTTGATAAAAAGCGTCCCATTCCAATACTGCAGGCATATCTTGGCTAGCCCACGCTTGATATAGTCGATACAAAACAGGTAATTCAAAACCAGCTTGGTATATATGCAGCGCATCACTAATCCATATTTTTGCAGTGTCAGCGTCTTTCACATCACCGCACTCTATCGCCCACTCTAAGCCTTGTGAATAACTGTATGCCCCAACCGGCAGCATTGGGCTTGCCAATTGCAATAAGCGACTAAGTGCTAGTTGCTTATCCATGCTGCAGTCTATTGAGCGGACGTAAATTAGCCATTGCATCATCGTCATCACCTCCATGACGATGTCCTCCACCATAAGCACCAGCCTCTGGCTCAAAGGGTGCAAGCATTTCTGTTACTTGCATGCCTAAGCCTATTAACATCTTTTTAAGGACATGGTCTTGTTCTAACCGTAACCAAGCGTCGCCAACTTGTAAAGGCACGTGACGGTTACCTAGATGATAAGCGGCACACATTAACGCTTGAGGTGTTTCAGCTTTCACATCGTAGACAGCCTCTTGTGCAGCAATAATCTTCAATACTAAGCCACCGTCTGATTTAAGCAGATCGCCATCACGTAAGATAATGCCACGATCTAAATATAATGCAGCATCGACTCCAGATTTCGTAGTCACACGCAAACGACTTTTTTGCCTTAAGACAAAAGGCAGCTCGATAGTGTCATCAATTTTATTAGCAGCACTGATACGTTGTACAATATTTAGCATAGTTTTAGATTAAGTTGCTATTTTGAATAAATCGTTATTTAGAACAAAAAGTAACGCTGTGCCATGGGCAATTCAGTGGCCGGCTCACAGATAAGCTCCATGCCGTCTGCAAGCACTTGATAGGTTTCAGGGTCAACTTCAATATTTGGCATCCAATTGTTGTGCACCATGTCTTTCTTTTTAACATCGCGTGTGCCTTTAACAGCAATTAACGGTTTCTTTAAACCTAGCTCCGTCAGAGATGAATTTTCAAGCGAAGCTTGTGACACAAAGGTAACTGACGTATTTAGTGCGCCGCCGTAAGCGCCAAACATATTTCGATAATGCACTGGCTGAGGCGTAGGAATGGACGCATTAGGGTCACCCATAACGGCAGCAGCTATCATGCCACCTTTTAAAATAGTGGAAGGCTTGACGCCAAAAAATGCGGGTCTCCACAACACGATATCAGCTAATTTACCCACCTCTAATGAGCCCACCACATGAGAAATGCCATGCGTAAGTGCTGGGTTAATAGTGTATTTAGCAATATAACGCTTGACTCTAAAGTTATCATTTTCTTCAGAGTCTTCTTTTAGATGTCCTCGCTGCACCTTCATTTTATGGGCTGTTTGCCATGTGCGTATGATCACCTCACCCACACGCCCCATCGCTTGTGAGTCAGATGACATCATAGAAAAAGCGCCTAAATCATGCAAAATATCTTCCGCAGCAATCGTTTCACGGCGAATACGACTTTCAGCAAATGCAATGTCTTCAGCAATTGCTGGGTCTAAATGATGACAAACCATCAACATATCTAAATGCTCATCGATAGTATTGATAGTGAATGGTCGAGTTGGGTTTGTAGAAGAAGGCAATACGTTTGGATGTCCTGCTGCTTTAATAATATCTGGCGCGTGCCCGCCGCCAGCACCTTCTGTATGGAAGCTATGAATTGTGCGCCCCTTAAATGCATTAAGTGTGGACTCCACAAAACCTGATTCATTTAAGGTGTCTGAATGAATCGCTACTTGCACATCCATTTCATCTGCCACACTCAAGCAATTATCTATTGCTGCAGGCGTTGTACCCCAGTCCTCATGTAGTTTCATCCCAATAGCACCAGCTTCGATTTGCTCACGCAGTGGCTCAGGCAAACTGACATTACCTTTACCCAAAAAACCTAAATTCATCGAGAAAGCATCAGCTGACTGCAACATTTTTTTAATATGCCAAGGTCCTGGTGTACAAGTAGTTGCAAACGTGCCCGTAGCAGGGCCTGTGCCACCACCCGTCATTGTGGTGATGCCAGACATCAACGCCTCTTCAATTTGTTGCGGACAGATAAAATGAATATGTGCATCAATCCCACCCGCAGTAACGATCATGCCTTCACCCGCAATGATTTCGGTTCCACCACCAATCGCAATGTCTACATCAGGCTGAATATCTGAATTACCCGCTTTACCAATTGCTGAGATATAGCCATTTTTAATGCCAATATCTGCTTTTACAATACCCCAATGATCAACGATTAATGCATTCGTAATAACAGTATCAGCAACCTTGGCGGAGACAAGCTGACCTTGCCCCATACCATCACGAATGACTTTGCCACCACCAAATTTAACTTCTTCACCGTAAGTGGTAAAATCTTTTTCAACCTCTATCCATAGCTCAGTATCAGCAAGCCGAACTTTATCACCTACCGTTGGCCCGAACATTTCGGCATAGGCTTGCTTATCAAGTTTAACTGTCATTTCAACGCCCCCATTACCCTGCCTGCAAAACCATATACTTTTCTATCCCCGGCTAGAGCAACAAGCTCTACAGTGCGCGTTTGACCAGGCTCAAATCGCACAGCAGTACCAGATGCAATATTTAATCTAAATCCGTACGCAGTCTGTCTATCGAAAGCAAGCGCATCGTTGACTTCAAAAAAATGATAGTGTGAACCTATTTGTATTGGTCTATCGCCTTTATTTGAAACGTTGATTGTTACTGTATCACGCCCTTCATTTAGACTGATTTGACCAGCCTGAACCTTCATTTCACCAGGAATCATATTTTACCTTTATGGGATAGGATGATGGACTGTGACTAATTTTGTCCCATCAGGAAATGTTGCTTCAATTTGAATATCAGGAATCATTTCTGCAATACCATCCATGACATCATCACGGGTTAATAAAGTAGCGCCATAGGACATAAGTTGTGCAACCGTTTGACCATCGCGCGCACCTTCCAAAATAGCTGCAGAAATAAAAGCAATCGCTTCTGGGTAATTTAATTTCAAACCACGTTCTTTACGTCGTTCTGCAACTAATGCTGCCGTAAAAATTAACAGTTTATCTTTTTCTCTTGGGGTTAATTCCATAATTTATCCATTTACTCTCAAGTGCTCCATATTCGAGGTCTTACTACTTCTCGACCAGAATACCATGGCCTTAAGACCTGCCATAACTGTTCAAAGTACTCTCTTGCACACTGTGAAGATTGACCAATATAACGTGCAGAAAATACTTCAGGCAATGCAGTCACCCCATATTTCGCATCAACATCAAGTGCTTTTTTGGGATTGATCGCTTTACACGCTTCGACCACGCTAACTGGTACTGCTCCCGCTGCCACAACAAAGCTGGCTGAAACTGCATTACCATACAAACCTACAATAGATTTCAATGTATGGTCAGTCGGCTCAACGGCAGCACACTCATTCCAAATCAACTTTCCTTCACGTCGAATATGAAGTTTCTGCTGCATCGCACCGGTTTTCCATTGCTCACCTTGCGCTTGACGGCCAAAACAAATGACTTCCCAAGCTGCATACTTAGCTTCAGCGGCTAAATTGACGTCTGAGAAAAATTTTACTTGAGAACCATCAAACAAAATATTTTCTTGTGGTAACCATTCAAATTTAGCACCTTCGTGTAAATTAAATTTCAAGTGTTGTTGGGCAAACTGCCCATTAGCTTTATACCACTTGCCAGCACCTGGTGATGTCAGCAATGCATGCGTGTCTTTTTTTACTTCAACATGGAGTGATAACTCGTCTCCACCTGCAACACCACCTGGTGGATGTATAACGACACCATGACAAACCGCTTGGCCTTCAGGGTGTAACGCTTTTTGTAAGACAAGCGGTCCAATATGTAGGTTTTTTGATAAATAGCTACGTTCTTTAGAACGATTGAATTCTAAATTTAAGCGTGCTTCCCAACGCTTTACTGAAGGGGGTTTTACCGCTGCAGCATTCAAAGCAAGTGCATCATCATCCATGCTTCTAAAATACCATCAAACTGACAAATATCCTTTTATTTTTTCGGCATCGACATCACTACGTACGTCTTCATGGATAAAGGTGCCTTTATCCATCACAATAATCCTATCTGCAATTTCCATGGTGAAACTCAACACTTGTTCAGAAACAATAATTGTAATTTCACGCATTTTTCGAATTTCATTGAGCACTTTGGCAATATCTTTAATGATAGACGGCTGAATACCTTCAGTTGGTTCATCAAGCAAAAGTACTTTAGGGTTTGTGACTAATGCTCTGGCAATGGCGAGCTGTTGTTGCTGACCACCAGATAAGTTACCACCTTTGCGTTTACGCATCTCAAATAATACTGGGAACAATGCATAAATATCTTCTGGAATCTTGCCTGAACTAGATTTACTTAACCCAGTTTCAATATTCTCTTGGACTGTCATGGCAGGGAATATCATACGGCCTTGAGGCACATAAGCTAACCCTTTAGCAACACGGTCATAGCTATCTTCACCTTGTATATTCTGACCATCAACCATCGCCTTGGCTGATTGACTAGGCAATAAACCCATCAGCGATTTAAACAATGTGGTTTTCCCCATGCCATTACGCCCCATAATGGCTAATGTTTCATTTTTATTTGCTTTAAAATTTAAGCCATGGATTACTTCACTTTGTCCGTAGCTTACTTTTAGATTTTTAATTTCAATCATTCTTAATCCCCTGACAGGCTAATTTATTAATGGCCTAGATATACTTCAATCACTTTTTCGTTTGCTTGCACCTTATGCATCGGGCCTTCGGCAAGTATTTTTCCTTGATGCAACACGGTGACTTTATCCGCTATTTTTTCTACAAAATCCATGTCATGTTCAATCACTAACACTGAGCGGTTATTAGAAATTCGTTTAAGCAGCTCAGCTGTTTGATCTCTTTCTTTTGCGCTCATGCCGGCAACCGGTTCATCTAGCATTAACAACTCTGGCTCTTGCATTAACAACATACCTATTTCTAACCACTGTTTTTGACCGTGACTTAATAATGCTGCTTGTGTATCTAGCAAATCAGTCAACCAAATTTCTGCCGCAATTTTTTTTACTTGTTTATCAACCTCAGCCGTACGTTTAAACACTAAGCTTTTAAAAACATCACGACTTTTTGGGAAAGAGATTTCTAAGTTCTGATCGACAGTTAAATTTTCATAGATTGATGGCGTTTGAAATTTACGCCCAACACCAGCGCGAACAATCTCATGCTCAGCAAGCTCTGTCAGCTCTCTGTTCTTAAATTTAATAGAACCTTCAGTCGATTTTGTTTTTCCACAAATTAAATCAAGTACGGTTGTCTTACCGGCTCCATTGGGTCCAATTACAACACGGAGTTCATTTTTATCGATGTACATAGATAAATCATCAACTGCTTTAAAGCCATCAAAGGAAACAGTTAAGCCTTCAATTGCCAATACAAAATCCGTATCTAAACTCATGCTTTTGCCCCTTTAATAGTTGCAGTGTCGTTAGCATCAGTTACCTTGCTATCGATTAATTGAACATCTGATTCAGGTGAATTTTTAAATTGTCGTAAGAATTTTAATTTGCCAGAATACTTATTATAAATACCGGCTAAACCGTCTGGAAAGAACATCACCACACCAATAAATAAGCCACCCATTAAGAATAACCAAAGCTCTGGGAATGTCTCTGAGAAAATTGTTTTTCCGTAGTTAACCATTAAGGTACCGTAAACAGCACCAATAAGAGAAGCGCGACCACCAACAGCACAGAAAATTACCATTTCAATTGAAGGAACAATACCAACAAACGATGCTGACATAAATCCAACTTGCAGGGTAAACATTGCGCCACCGATTGCTGAGATCATCGCAGCTAAACAGAAGACAAATATTTTATAATTTGAGACGTCATAACCAGAGAATCGAACACGCTCTTCTTTATCACGCATCGCTAGTAAAATCATACCGAACTTACTTGTTAATACGAAACGTGATAGAAATATCACTGCAAATAGTAGAATGCCGTTTAAGTAGTAAAGTATATATTTAGCGCTATCAGTTCGAGTATCCCAACCTAATACGGTTTTTAAATCAGTAATGCCGTTGACACCACCTGTGTAACCCTGCTGACCAACAATTAGGATAGTTAAAATCAAAGCAATTGCTTGTGTAATAATGGCAAAATATACACCACCAACACGGCGCTTAAACATGGCAAAACCGATAAAATAAGCAAAGACTGCTGGCACTACTAGTATTGCAACAATCGTCAACGGCAAGCTGTTAAACGGCTCCCAGAATAATGGAATTTCAGTCATCTGATTCCAATCCATAAAGTCAGGAATTCCTGGTGTTGATTGAATTTTAGTCGTGACCGGGTCTGATGCCTCAAGCTTCATAAACATCGCCATGGCATAACCACCTAAACCAAAAAATATACCTTGACCTAAACTTAAAATACCTCCATTACCCCACAACAACACCAAGCTAATCGCTACAAATGCGTAGGTTAAATATTTACCTGCTAAGTTAAGTCTAAAAATATCTAAACCTAGTGGAAGTACCACAAAAATTATAGTGGCGAGGACTACAAGGCCAAATACACCCTCTTTTCCACCTAATAATCTGCTTGTTAAATCATTCATGTTACGTCTCCTAAGAATACTATCAATTCATGCAATTTATTTATTCGGTTAACCAGCATTTTTATTTACGCAGTTTCGAGGCGAATAGCCCTTCTGGCTTGACCATTAAAATACCGACGATCAATAATAGAGTAGTCACTTTGCCCATTGAACTACTGAGGAAGAATTGCAATATTGATTGGACTTGTGCAATACCAAATGCCGAAGCAATAGTACCCATCAAACTGGCTGCTCCGCCGAAAATTACCACCATAAAGCTGTCTACAATATAGAGTGATCCACTAGTAGGTCCGGTAGAGAAAACGGTTGTAAATGCAGCTCCAGCTACACCAGCAATACCACAACCAAGTGCATATGTCAGACGATCCACTTTTTTGGTATTAATGCCAACAGCCCCTGCCATTGGACGATTTTGAACTGTAGCTCGCATTTTTAAACCAAAACGTGACCGGAACATAAGCAAGTAAACAGCACCTGTGACAACCGTAGCGAGCAGCATGACGAACATGCCGTTAAGTGGTATATCAATATTCTCAGCCGGCTGAAATGACCCAAGCAGCCATTCAGGTAGATGAGCACTTACCTCTTTTGCACCAAAAGTAGAACGGAAAGTTTGCTGCATCACTAAACTTAAGCCCCAGGTTGCTAGCAGTGTATCCAAGGGTCGTTTGTAGAGATGTCGGATCATTAAAAATTCTATAAGGTAGCCAAAGGCAAAGGCGATAATGAAAGATAATATAATGGCAAAAAGAAAGTAATACTCTACTACGCCATAGGCCACAGCAAGCTGAGAAAGCATTACTGTTGTATATGCACCAATGGTCATAAATTCACCATGAGCCATATTAATCACACCCATTTGACCAAAAATAATTGCCAAGCCAAGTGCCATTAGCAGCAATACACTAAACATACTAAGCCCTGAAAAGCCTTGCATGATCATGATGTTACCAAGATCTGCCATTGAATAATCGAACATAGTTGGACTTCCTTCTTAAATTACAAATATAAAAATACTGCTGTAGAAAAATTCTAGTAATAGAAACTTGCTACAGAAATACTGCTGTAAAAACTGTTAAAACATACAGTATTTAAGTTGCGACAACTTCAATAGGGAAATTGAAATTGTCGCAAACCTTAAACTATCAATACTGCATCAAAATTAGACTTTAAATGCTATTGATAACCTTTAGGGAATGGATTAGGCTCAATGTAGTCTGATGTATAGACCACTTCAGCTTGACCATCTTTACCCCATTTACCAATACGTAACTTAGTAGTTAAGTGATGGTTTTTATGAACGGTAACAGGACCTTCAGGTGCATTTTTCATGACAAATCCTGGCAAAGCTGCTTGCACTTTATCTACATCAAAACTACCTGCGCGCTCAACTGCTGCTTTATATAACCAAGGACCTAAGTAAGCCGCTTGAGTTACATCACCAATTACAGATTTAGGACCCCATTTTTTCTTAAACGCCTTAACAAAAGCTACATTTTCTGGGTTAGTTTGAGATTGGAAATATTTCATTGCTGAGTAGAAACCAGCTAGATTTTCACCACCGATACCTAGCACTTCATCTTCAGTTACTGAAATAGTTAACATTGTTTGTTTTTTAGAGTTCAAGCCAGCTGCGTTCAACTGTTTAAACCAAGCAACGTTACTACCACCAACAATAGCGGCGTAGATAATGTCAGGTTTTCTTAATTTAATTTTGTTAATTACAGAACCAAATTGTGTATCACCTAAAGCAATATACTCTTCACCAACCACTTTACCTTTAAGTACTTTTTCAATGTGTTTACGTGCAATTTTCATTGATGTACGTGGCCAAATATAGTCAGAACCAATTAAGTAATAAGTTTTAGCTTTTTTCTCTTTATGAATCCAATCTAAACCAGCAATAATTTGTTGTGTTGCTTCTTGGCCAGTGTAGAAAACATTTTTAGATTGCTCTAAACCTTCGTAAAAAGTTGGGTAGAAAAGCAAGCCATTTTCTCTTTCAAATACTGGCAATGCTGCTTTACGTGATGCAGAAGTCCAACAACCCATTACTGAAGCTACTTTATCTTTTACCAATAATTTTTTTGCCTTTTCAGCAAATGTTGGCCAATCAGAAGCGCCGTCTTCTTGAATTACTTCAATCTTACGACCTAAAATGCCGCCCATCGCGTTAATTTGCTCAATAGCTAGTTTTTCAGCTTGAATAGAGCCTGTTTCACTAATTGCCATGGTGCCTGTTGCAGAATGCAAAATACCGACTGTCACTGTTGTGTCAGTAACAGCTAGGCCCGTTGTGTTTACTTTAGACGTTGGATAATCTGCAGCAATGACATTTGAAGACAAAATACCTGCTGTCAGAAGTGCGCCTACTAAGGCACCACCTGTTTTCATAAAACTGCGTCTGTTAAAAATACTCATTTCCATTTCTCCTGTGTAATAAATCAAAAATTAAAAGTACGTTATAAAACTAATGCCCGATCATCCAAGGTCGTGCTGTTTTCTTCGTTTGCATTTGCAAAGCAGCCTTCCCAGTCTCTTTATTGACCTTAGTCGTGGTATTGCAAGTATGAGAGCCAGTGCAACCACAACTTGATCGTCTAGCGACAGTGGGGTCATTCGCAGACTTTTCGTTACGCTCATGCGCCTGACGCTGATGCTTGCCTATAACCGACAATCTTGGCGCTGACATAATTCTTTCGCTTTCAGCGCCACATTCTTGACAAAATGCTGGTGCACTAGATTCGCTCATTTTCCTAAGGGCAGTAAATACACCACAGTCATTACATTCATATTCGTAAACTGGCATGGGATAACTCCTTAACTGGTTTTAGCCGTATCAATACCCTGCTTAACCATGACTTTCGGTCCTTGAGCATTGGGTTTGATATCAAAATCAAATATTTCTGATGGCAACCATAATGTTGCACAAGCATTAGGAATATCAACTACTCCACTAATGTGACCTTCAACTGGCGCGGTACCTAAAATTGATAAAGCCTGTGCACCGGTGTAACCAAATTTCTTCATATACTCAATAGCATTTAAACAAGCTTGGCGGTAAGCCACATTGACATCTAGGTAATGCTGAGTACCTTGCTCATCAACAGATATACCTTCAAAAATCATGTAATCTTTATAGCCTGGGGTTAGGATACTTGGTTGGAAAATTGGGTTTTTAACGCCATATTTCTTAACACCATCTTTGATTAAATTAACTTTAATATCTAGATAACCAGCCATTTCAATCGCACCACAGAAAGTAATTTCACCGTCACCTTGTGAAAAGTGAAGGTCACCCATAGACAAACCACCGTCTTTCACATAAACAGGGAAATATACTTTCGAACCTTTGGTTAGATTTTTAATATCGCAGTTACCACCATGTTCGCGTGGTGGAACAGTACGAGCACCTTCAGCCATTGCTTTACTTGCCTCATCGCCTGACAATCGTCCAACAACAGCAGATTTTGTTTCAGGAAGGCAAGCTAGTGGTGGCTCACGCTCAGGGTCTGTATCAAATAACTCACCTTCACGTTTATTCCAAGTTTCCAACAAATCTTGCGAAGGTAAGCATCCAATTAAACCTGGGTGCATAATGCCCGCAAATTTTACATTTGGTACATGACGTGAAGTGGTGTAAATACCATGAAAATCCCAAATAGATTTTCTAGCTTCAGGGTAATGATCAACTAAAAAACCACCACCATTTTCTTTTGCAAAGATTCCGTTAAACCCCCATTGGCTGTCTTCAAAAGTACCAATTTCAAGAATGTCTACTTCCATTAAGTCGCCTGGCTCAGCACCTTCAACACCAATTGGTCCACTTAAGTAATGCACCTGTGTCAGATCAACATCACGCACATCATTTGCACTATCATTGTCACCAATTTGGCCGCCAGTCCAGTCCATACATTCCACACGGAACTCATCACCAGGCTTAACCATAGCAATCATCGGAATATCTGGATGCCAGCGGTTATGAATCTGTCCATCTTGATCCCAAGGCTTTTTATCTAAATCTAACTTAACTAAAGTTTTCATCAATTTCCCCTACAAATAAATTCGGTTAAATGCATTTAAAAAAACAACTCAATTGAACTAAGGATTTTGTGAGTTAATTCATCCAATAAACACAAAAAGTTTTTCAATGATCAGATTTTATGGCTTCAAGGGCGGTAATGAAATACGTTAAACAACGTAGGTTTTAAGTGGGGAAAGCTATTTGATTTATGCTAACTTTCTATTACTACTTTTTAAAAGATGACAAACTAAATATGCAAAGAAAATTAAGTTGTTTAGCGTTGTTACTACTGACCATTACAGACGTCATGGCGGTTGAGTGGTCGAGCATTATAGAAGATGATAAACATCAAGTTTTAGTGGATATTGATTCTTATAATGTGACCGACAATTACCCATACCTACTTGCTAAAACGGTTTATAAAAAGCCACAAAACTTCGTATTACATAATGAAAAAATTCAATATTTCATTAGCATTCAGCGATTGCAATTCAACTGCAAACAGCCTTTATATCGATTGCGGTATATTGAATTAATGAATCAAAAAGAAAAGTTGATTAAATCAATCAAAGTAAATTCACCATTCAAGAAGCTATTGGCAAAAACAGATGAAATTGGTATTGGTCAATTAACTTGCCAAGTGCACGAAATGATTGGTGGTCAGTAAAAATCTAATAATCACTAATCAAAGATTTAATAAAAAACACCGATAATTTAACTATAAATTATCGGTGCCTAAAGTTTTTAAAACCTATTAGAACTGGTATTGCATAGAGATTAGAACTGCATCTGTATCACTTGCACCAGTAACCTCAGTTAATTGGTATTCCGCTGAGATTAATGCGTTATACGCTCCCATCACGTAATTAACACCAAAATCCATACGTTCAGTTTTAATATCGTTCTCAGCATCAAATTCCTGAATCCGTGCAAATGGCATAAACTTGCCCCAGCCTACTTGTTGATTAAACAAATAACCAGCGCCAACGTAGTATGCATCACCTTCTTCAGATGTAAATACACCATCTGTATCGTAATCATAATATGCGGCTTCTAATGACACTGTACCTGGGCCTACTCCTGTTTTCTCCATTAAGAAGTCAACACTGTAATTGGTATAGTCACCAACAGCAGCCACTGAAACAGCACCATCTGCTTTTTGTTTACCCGAAATACCAACGGTTAAGACATCTTTAGCTCCAAAGTAATTACCAGTACCATAGTAACCCGGCTCGGCATCCCAGAAGGCATATTGCAATCGCCCTGCATACATAAGGTTATCTTCGTCTCCAAACCCTTCAGATAACGCACCAACTCCGCTAAATCTGAAGATATTATCACCTTCAAAGGCACCAAAAGATACTGCTAATGTATCTTCTAAAAAGCTACCCACAAAGGCAACACCATCACTACGACCAATCACACCACCGTTAAAACCATAGCGTGATGAAATATTTGTCCAATAACCACCACCACCACCTGAAGAGTAGTAAGGTCCTGCCATATTTGCACGATCACTAGGTGGCAGGAATCGACCCGCCCATATTGCTATTTCTGGTGTAAGTTGCAACTGCACGTTAGCATCAATTACTTCAATAGTACCGCCACCATTAAGAGTGGTGTCGCCTGTACGCTCTGTATTCAACATACCTTTAATATACTTATTAAATGAACC
>CAZJUK010000030.1:0-19096 GCA_964549145.1 uncultured Methylophilaceae bacterium | reverse complement strand
CATTCCTATTTACACCTTATGAATTCAGTATTCTTTGTATCATATCGGTAAAATTTAACTTACTCTCCATCTTCCGCTGGAAAAAGTAGTAAGTAATTTCTTGGCCCGGCTGATATCCATACTAGACAAGCAGGTGGCTTCTTCAAAGAAGTCATTTGCCCCATAGATTGTATTTAATTCATTTCTTGAAATAGATGAATAACCCATACTCCATTCATTAAAGTCTCGTTTAGGTATGGCTTCAAATATGATTTTAGTCACTTTTTCGTGTCTTTTGTCTTTCAGTATTAAGGAAAATAAGCTTTCAACAACTTCTTTTACTCCTTCGAGCACCCGAAAGAAACCACCTTGGTCGTAAAGAAGCATGCCTGTGATGCCTGCCTTTCTATTAGGCTGTATTGAATTTGAGAGCAGTTCTTGAATTTCATCTTCGTTAAGCTTGTAAGTTTCTAAGCTGCCATATATTTAGATGGTATAAATTATTCATTTATATTCTCCTTAATTTTTTCTTATATACAAGCCTTGTAAAAAACTAAGTAGGCATCTGAACTTTCTGATACTTAACTGTAAATATGAATTTATTATCTTTATAAATTTATTGGCTAATGTGTTTATATTACACTCTAAAAATTAAAAAATGATACGTGCCTTTACTGCTCATAATTATGCTTGTTGCTTAATGCGATCATGTCATGTTCACTCAACCATCGCCATTCACCTAGCTTTAAGTCATCAGGTAATTTTAGTTGACCAATTTGAATCCGTTTTAAGGCTTCTACGCGATTGCTAATAGCAGCGACCATACGTTTCACTTGGTGATATTTGCCTTCAGCCAGTGTGATGTGAATTACATTCCCACTAATGCGTTTTACTTCAAGTGCTGCAATGGTTTTATCTTCATCAGTAAGTTTTATGCCCTCCAATAGCGCTTGAATGCCGGCGTCGTCAACTGTGTGTTTGCAAGTTACTTCGTAGATTTTAGCTACATGATGTTTAGGTGAGCTCACTTTGTGTATGAATTGTCCGTCATCAGAAATTAAAATTAAGCCTGTTGTATCTTCGTCTAACCTGCCAATGCATTGCACACCACGCTCTACGATTGGATGTGGAAGTAGGGTATAAATGGTGGGGTGAAATTGGGTTTTGTGTGTGCATTCATAATGTGAAGGTTTATGCATCATTAAATAGTTGGGTTGACGATAATCCCAAGTCTCGCCTTTGATGGTGTAACTTAGGTTTTCTAACTCAAATTGTGCTTTTGGGTCATCGCATATTTGGCCATTCACTGTAATTTCTTCATTAACAATGAGAATACGGCACATTTTTCGGGTACCAAATCCTTGTTTGTGCAGAATGCGTTCTATATCGAGTTTTTTAGCCATACCATATTGTAACGTTAGAACCAAAAACGCCCACTTAAAAGTGGGCGATATAGTTGAGCAGTGAGTGACTTATTCTTTACTAATTATGTTGTAAACGACTGCACCAATGATTGCACCAACGATAGGAGCTAACCAGAACAGCCAAAGCTGATCAACCGCAATTCCACCTTCAATAAGTGCTGGGCCTGTACTCCTTGCAGGATTAACTGAAGTATTAGTGACTGGAATACTGATTAAATGGATAAGAGTAAGCATTAGTCCAATTGCTATAGGCGCTAAACCCGCTGGTGCGCGCTTATCAGTAGCACCCATAATGACAAACAAAAACATAGCAGTCATGACAATTTCAGTGATAAGACCTGCCACCATACTATAACCATGTGGTGAATGCTCTCCAAAGCCATTGGAAGCAAGACCGCCAACAAAACCATCTGCACCAGAAGCAATGGTTTTGATGACTAATGCAGCCAATATTGCACCAATAACTTGAGCAAAGATGTAAGCTGGAAGTTCTGAAGATTTAAAGCGACCACCAACGGCTAAACCTATAGAAACGGCTGGATTAAGATGACATCCAGAAATATGGCCAATGGCATAAGCCATTGTAAGAACGGTTAAACCAAAGGCGAAAGCCACACCTAAATAGCCTATACCTAATTCAGGAATGCCTGCTGCAAGTACAGCACTGCCACAGCCCCCAAGGACTAGCCAAAATGTGCCGATTAGTTCCGCAATCGAACGTTGAGTTAAGTTCATTTGTATCTCCCTAATAAATAATTTTTAACTATTATATTTTAAAAAACAAATTTATACTTTTTGATAACAAATAACAAGGCTAAGCAAGTTAAAATAGATTAAATTTTAATAAACATCCTCAAAAATAGGTTTATATGGGTTTTAAACATTTAACATCGCGTGATAACGCGGTATTTAAGTATTTTAAAAAAATAGCAGATAGTAGCCGCGAGCGGAATAAAGCATCGCTAACCTTATTAGATGGTGTGCACTTAATAGAGGCTTATTGTCATGTTTTTGGTGAACCTGAAACATTAATTATTCCTGAAGGAAAAAGCTCAGCTGAAGCCACGGCACTGATGCAGCAATTACAGGATATAAATACTGTGATGCTGCCAACATTAATGTTTGGAGAGCTTACGCCTGTTGCATCTAGTACAGGTATTTTGGCACTAGTAAAAACATCACAGTTGCTCATGCCAGCATCCGCTAATTTTGCATTGATGCTTGAAGATATTCAAGACCCTGGTAACTTAGGTAGTATGTTGCGCACTGCAGTGGCAGCAGGCGTGAATGCAGTATATTTATCTAAAGGGTGTGCCGATGCTTGGTCACCAAAAGCATTGCGTGGGGGGCAGGGTGCACAATTTGTACTGCCGCTTATGCAAGGCGTTGATTTAATTAATACATTAGAAATATTTGAGGGCAATAGCTTTGCGCTAACAATGCAAGGCGAATCACTTTATCAGCAAGATTTAACTGGACAATGTATGTTTGTGCTCGGCAACGAGGGCGCAGGACTATCTGCTGACGTATTAAAAGTTGTGAAACAGCAAGTGACGATTCCAATGGAGAATACACATTCGCAAGCAATAGAATCGCTGAATGTGGCTGCAGCAAATGCGATAACTTTATTTGAGTGTAAGCGACAAAAGTCGATCGTTTCACAAAAGATTAATCATAGTAATGACTAAACAACTAAGAACTCCAGGTCTAGGAAAAAGATGACGATTGATTACAAAATACATGGCAACGATCTGCAATATATACAAATATCTTTAGCACCCGGCGAGGAGATGTTAGCAGAGCAGGGCGCGATGATGTACGTGCAGCAAAACATTGATATGAAAGCTATCTTAGGGGATGGATCTCAATCGAACTTTGGTGTGATTGGCCGATTTTTTAATGCAATTAAACGGCGCTTTACTGGCGAATCTATGTTTAGCAGCATATATAGTAATAACGGTATGCAAGCACAAGATGTGACGATTGCTGCGCCAAGCCCAGGCGAGATTGTACCAATCGACTTGGATGATCAAGGCGGTATGGTAATTTGTCAAAAAGGCGCTTACTTAGCAGGTGAAGTTGGGCAGAAATTGCAATTAGCATTTCAAAAGCGCATTCGTGTCGGCTTGCTTGGCGGGGAAGGTTTTATTATGCAAAAAATCATTGGAAAAGGTACTGTTTTTGTGCATGCCTCAGGCACTCTCAAGGCGGTCGAACTCGCGCCGAATGAAAGTTTAAAAATTGACGCAGGCTGTTTAGTTGCCATGTCGTCGACTATACGCTATGACATTAAATATACAGGATCACTAAAAACAAGTTTATTCGGTGGTGAAGGGTTGTTTTATGCAACCGTTTCTGGTCCTGGTCGCGTTTGGATTCAATCATTACCGATGAGCCGCTTAAGCAGAGCTTTGTTAAGTGCTGCAATTTCAGGAAAAAACAAAGGGTCAATTTTGGGGAAACTTTACCTAGGATTTATTATCTTGGCCGTCTTTGGCACGCTTTTTGGAAAATAAATACCCATGTCACAAACCATATCAGTTTTAGTTTTTGGCCCAGCGCTTGCCGTAGCCGGTGAGCTAACAACTTGTGAAGTTAACGAATCTTCTATTACTATTTCCTTACATCGTAAAACGATTGCGTTTGATCAATTAAAAGTTGAAGTAGGTGGCTTTGACCATGATCAATTGCAATTGCATTGGAGACATGCCAATGCTGACTTTATGTTGGTAGCCACTGATAAAGTAGGCCAAAAATTACTAGCTAAGCATTTGCCTTTAAATCAAGTTCAAGGCCAGAAACAATGGAGATTAGCAACAGCTTCTCAAAGTATTGTTTGGAAAAGTCTTTGGTGCGGAGCAGCTGGTATGGTGTTATTAGTCGTCATTGGTATATTGCAATATGACCGTTTACTAACGTTAGCTGCAAACCAAGTTTCCATTGAAACCGAGACTAAAATGGGTCAAGCAGTTTTAAAGTCTTACAATAAAAAGGGTAACACCATTCAAAAAGGCGCTGCATTTGATTTTGTGCAGAAGATAGGCGCAAGACTAACTAAAGACTCTGAATATAAGTACCAATGGATAGTGGTCAAAGATTCAATGGTGAACGCATTTGCTTTGCCAGGTGGAATTGTTATTGTAAACGCGGGTTTGTTACAAAAAGCAGATAATGCCAATGAGGTTGCTGCGGTACTCGCGCATGAAGTGCAACACGTAGAACAAAAACACGCGCTTAAAAATATGCTAAATAGTGCTGGCGTAGCCGCCGTAGTGATGCTGGTTTTAGGTGATGCGAACGCAGCCATGATTTTAATTGCGCACCAAGTATCAACACAATTTTTTAGCCGCCAAGTAGAAACCGAAGCTGATGCAAAAGGTAGAGAATTGTTGATCGCGAGTAAGATTAATGCGGATGGAATGGCGAGCTTTTTTAAAAAATTAAATGTACTTACAGAAAGCCAGCAAGTGCCAGAGTGGTTGTCTTCGCACCCAGACACAACAAACAGAGTGTTGTTATCAGAACAGTTTGTGCTGCAAAACCCATGCAATGATTGCGAAAATTTAGAATGGGATAAAGCGGCGATACTTAAGAATTTAGATCTCAAGAATTTAAAAGAGCAACTCAAAAAACCTAATATGAAGCAAAAACCACCAACCAAACAAATAAGAACATAAAGCTATTTAATCGTGATTGATCAATATGTACATTATTAATTTGAGGTGATTAATGCGTTGTATTTTCCGAAACTTCTTCAAATATGGTTGCTGATTCTTGCTCATCGAAAACATAATTCTTATTACAGAAATCGCAATTAATTTGTATGCTACCTTGTTCTTCAATAACGCTTTTAACCTCTGATATTCCTAGTATTTTTAGCATATTAGCTACTCTTTCTCTGCTGCAATTACACGCTGCGATAATGCTGCGGCCTTCAAACAAGCGCACTTCTTCTTCGTGAAATAATCTAGTAAGTAATGTTTCTGCTGGAAGGTTTTTTAATTCATCATTACTAATCGTATTTGCTAACTGATTAATACGATTCCAAGCATCTAAATCGTTCTCCTCAAACGTTTTTTCTTTCTCATCAGGCAGCTTTTGCAATAACATACCAGAAGCACTAGATGCATCACTATGTAAGCAAAGTGTGGTGTCTATCTGTTGAGAATGTTGCATGTAATGCTCAAGCATGTCAGATATTTTTACGCCTTTAATTGGAACAATGCCCTGATATGGATCGCCTTTTTTGGGATCGATCGTAATCACGAATTGACCGTCTGCGGCTAACTCTTTTATAGATTGTTTCGCTAAAGTTGTCTCTTCAATATCGACATCCCATTTTGCTGTGGCTCTGATACTCAAATCTGATTGGCATTCTACAACTAGTAGCTTCAAAGGACCGGTGCTTTGTAATTGCAATACCATTGTGCCATCTATCTTAATAGTTGATATAAGTAATGCGCTTGCCGCCATGAGTTCACCTAACGCTTGTTTAATAACAGGTGGTAGCGTCTGGTGTTGCAATGCCTCTATAAAGCTGCTGTTTAATTTTACAATATTACCGCGCACAGCAGTATTGTCGAAAATAAATGGGTGTAAAGTATTAGTGTTTTGCATCTGGCTATTTTACATTGATCTATTTTAAAATTGTAAAGTGAAACCAATTTCAAAGCGTAGTAAATGCCAAAAAAACCCGCAATTAAGCGGGCTTGTCATCGTCTTCTTTTTTTAAAAGTGGTTTTCTAGAAATTATCCTTTAGAAACTATAGTTCAGTGTTGCTCTGCCTGATAATGGAGCGCTCGGTAATATATTGTTATTGTTATGAGAACTAACTGCATAGTCTTTATTGGTTAAGTTTTCAATATTAAACTGTAACGTTGCTTTTTCACTTAATTTTGCAAATATCGCTGCATCGTAGCGTGTATAACCCGGCAATAACGTGCTGTCGCCAACTTTAGGAATCGCAGCATACATTTCTGAGCGGCTAATGACCCCAAGTGCTACTGCCCATACGTTATTAATTTGATACTTATTCCATAATGAGAAAGTATGGTCAGGCGTTTCGCCTAATTCACTGCCTTTCTCGATGTTAATGTTAGCTGGATTATTACCCTGGTTTTCAGTAATTTCGCCATCTTGATGAGTATAAGCGCCAATCACAGACCATTTGTCAGTAATATTGCCTACTAAGCTCAGTTCTAATCCTTTAGTCTCCTGACCGTCGATCAAAACTGATTCGCCAGCTAAGTTTGGATCACTCGCAATTAGATTTTCACGCTCTAGAATATACGCTGCTGCTGTGAAAGATAAGTTAGCATTGATGTCCCACTTAACACCAACCTCTTTGTTAATAAACTTTTCAGGCTCAAATAGTTCTGGTTGGCCTTCATTATTTCTAAAACCTAATAGCTGGTCGCCTGCTCGTGGCGCATAAGAAAGGCTGTAACTTGCATAAAGCGATGTGTTGTTATTTGGTTTAAAGATTAAACCAGCTCTAGGTGACCAAAAAGCATCTGTGATATCAACATTTTCATCATTGACATTATTCGTATAATCAGTGTCAAAAATATCACGTCTTAAACCAACAACTGCTTGCCACTGCGAAGAGAATTCAATTTGATCTTGAATGTAAATACCTTGACTACTGATATCTGTATCTTGGTCTCTTGCAATATTTGTGAATGTAGCAGTACCAATTGGGTTGCTAGCATCCACTGGGCTTGGGTTTACTCCTCCAACTGGTGTGATACGTGCATTTTGATTGCCTTGCTCCATGAATTCTGCACCCACTAAAAATGTGTGATTTAATTGGCCCGTTGAAAATGGAACCGTAACGTCCGTTTGATTAATGAAATTCTCACGATCAGTTTCATCACGATAGCCACTTAAGTTTAACTGACCCAAATTATTGACTGAAGAGCTAGCATAGATATTTTGATAAAACTTATTATATTTAGCGACACGGGTGTTGTTTCTTACTTTAACGTTATTATCGAAGGTATGTTCAATAATGGCATTAAAAGCAAAGGTTTCAGATTCGTTTGGACTTAAAGCCGCATTGCCAAAGAACTGGTCATTATCACTAATGTTGAATGGTCTTCTGTCATCACCACTCGCATTGGCAACAGATGGAACTCCTCGATCACCAATGCGTTTATCTTTAAAGTACTCCGTTGATAAGTAAATATTGGTATTTTCATCTGGGGAAATTGTTATCGTTGGGCTTAAACCAAATCTCTCTAAATTGACACCGTCACGATATGAATCAGCATCTTCATAGACAGCATTTAATCGGAAGGCTACATCTTGCGTTAAGCCAACACCATAGTCACCTGCAATACGTTTTTGGTTCCAAGCGCCATATGTAAGACTGAGATCTTTAACAGGGTCCCAACCGGCTTTTTTCGATACACGGTTAAGTACACCACCAGCACCACCACGGCCAAAAATCATTCCATTAGGACCTTTTAATACCTCGATACGATCAGTGTTGTATAAATCACGATAGATTTGAACATCATCACGCAAACCGTCAATAAATAGGTCGCTGGTTGTCCTGTTGCCTCTAAAAACAATTGCATCGCGATTACCTTCACCTAGAGATGCAGTGACCCCTGGCACATAACGGATCGTATCGGCGATGCTTAAAATGGATTGATCTTTAATAACCTGTTGTGGAATAACTGTAATGGCTTGGGGTATGTTAATGAGAGGAGTATCTGTTTTTGTTGAAGCAGTTGATTTTTTAGCGTTATACCCCTTCACCGGTTTGGTGTCACTTATTTTTTTAGAGACCACATCAATCGTGTCTAAGTCGATATTTTTTGTTTCATTTGTTTCTTCAGCATAGGCATTGCCTGTGATGGTTAGCGTCGATATTACTGATAACTTTAAAGCATTAGACATAGCTTTTTTAAGTGTGTTGGGTATGTAAAACCTAGGCATCGTAAAGGGTACTTTCTTTGTTATTTATTTTAGTTTGTTCAAGCATTAACGTAACTGTAATACAAATGAGAACTATTATCAATAACTATTGTTAGTTTAATAATCTAGTGGTGAGTTAAGACTGTTAAATAAGCGTTAGCTTGAGTATTTAGAATGCCATTGCTTAAAAGCCCACTGCCAATTATCGGCGATAGAGGCATTTAAACAATCTTTTGGCGGTTGTAGCTTAAGTAATTGAAAAGCTTGATGTAAAGTTGGTATCACTTCTTGGTTTGAAATAGCAGCAGCGTGTGTTTGCTTACTGAGTTTTTTAGCTTGTGCATTTATCACGACAGGTATGTGTGCATAAATCGGTGTTGGCAGTTTAAGTTTTTGTTGTAAATAAATTTGTCTTTGAGTCGAGCTTAATAAATCTGCACCACGAACAATATGTGTCACACCTTGGCTCGCATCGTCAACCACCACAGCGAGTTGATATGTAAAAAAGCCATCAGCGCGTTTTAAAACAAAATCTCCAATGTCATTGGATAATTGTTGCGATTGAAAGCCTTGAATTAGGTCTTCAAAGGTAATGGTTTTATCACCTGTTTTGATACGCCAAGTGCTGGCTGAATTGGGTTTGATAGGCTGATGCAAACAGGTTCGAGGATAAATAGTACCTTCGATGCCTCTTTTTGCATTTGAATCAGCTACTTCCCTACGTGAACATGTACATGGGTAAACTAAGTGACTATGTTGAAGTGTTTCAAATGCCGCTTGATACGCTGATGCGCGCTGGCTTTGGGCCATAATTTCACCATCCCACTCAAAACCATAGGCCTCTAACGAGTTGAGTATGGTTTTGGCTGCCCCAGCTAACTCTCTTGGCTTATCTAAATCTTCCATGCGCACCAGCCATTGGCCATGGCGTGATTTTGCATCGCAATAACTAGCAACTGCGGCAACTAAAGAACCTAAATGTAATGGCCCTGTTGGTGATGGAGCAAATCTACCGACATAGGCCATGCCCTTAGTGAACAGGTTTGATGTAAGGTGGAATGTCCCAAGACTGCAATTGTTTGCCCAATAATTGTAAATGACAACTTAATCGAGTATGCCCATCAGCACTTACTTCAAAATCATAAAGACGGATAATTTGCATACGACCATGGCCGTCGCGGCCGAAACGTATTTTATTACAAGCAACGGATTCATCGAGCAACTGCAAGCTGCAACGACTAGCGAGATCTCGGCCAGCGTAAATTGCGATTTCACGTTTTGCAATCGAATCTTGCCAAAACCAGGAAATAATTACAACAATGATAATTAACAGTATCTCAAACATAGCGATTTAGTTCTTTTTTTAATGTGAATACAATATACTAGATTGAGGTAAATACGATTTATTTCAATACACTATCTAATAACTTTTAACTCTTCGTTTCAAAAAATATCAATGAAAATACAAGCACGTGAACAGCAAGCAATTGAAGTGTATATTAAATTGCTTAAAAGCAAAGGCTTTAGCCCTGAAACTTTCGTGCTTCGCATTAATTTTTTAAATAAATTAACGCCTTTACTCGGAGATAAAGATATCGGTGGCGGTAGCTATAGACAAACTTTAGAATCATTGATGGATCAGGTGCTTACACAAGACTGGCCTGAAAGCTTAATTATTGCACGTGAGTATTTTCCATTTTGGACAAATGATATGAAGGCAGTTTCTAACTTAAGCCGTAATGTCACCCAAGACGCTTTGCCGGTTGATTGGCTGCCGATAGCAACTGAACTCTCTACACTTTGGTATGCGGTGGAAGAGGAAAAATTTGGCACAACAGATAGCTGGGCACTCAAAGCTTATAAAAAAGCATTGCGAAATGAAAATGCGGAACAAAAAACTATTGAAACACGCGTGAAGCTAGCAAAAATACTATTAATGCGATTAAAAGACGCGCCAGAAAGTGATAATAAAACTTATCGCATCACAGTGGACGCGACACTGCCTTTATTTGAAATTAAGAAAAATCGCCGATTATTTTTAGTTGTAGTGCGTGAGTTTTATCATTTTTGGTCTGGTAACCCTGAAGCCCAAAAACATGTACTGAATGACAACACCGTTAGCATGCTTTAGATAGAAAAACCTATAGCTAGCAAGCAGTCACTAAAGCTTGCACAATTTCGGTGCAGTGCGCTAGTATCTCTTCTAGTTATTAATAAAATTACAAAAAGTCACAAAAATAACTTAATTAAGTATTTTAATTCTTAGATTGCACAAAGAATCTTTTAAGGCGTTCAATTGCTAAATATCTTATTTTTTACTTATTTATAAAGTGACTACATTAAAAGAATGAATACTAGGGAGATTTAAATGGAGCAGTTAGTATCGGCAAATAGCACCTTATTCGTACTGTTAGGCGCGATTATGGTGCTGGCAATGCATGCAGGGTTCGCATTTTTAGAATTAGGTACGGTTAGGCACAAAAACCAAGTCAATGCTTTAGTCAAGATTATGGTTGATTTTTCAGTTTCGACTATTGCGTATTTTTTCATTGGTTATGCTATTGCTTACGGCGTTGATTTTTACAGTAGTGCTGACGTGTTAGCGGAGAAAAATGGCTATGAGCTAGTGAAGTTTTTCTTCTTGCTTACTTTTGCAGCAGCTATCCCAGCGATTGTCTCAGGGGGGATTGCTGAGCGCGCTAAGTTTAATCCACAGCTCGCGGCTACATTCTTATTAGTTGGCTTTATCTATCCATTTTTTGAAGGTATCGCTTGGAATAGACACTACGGCTTCCAAGATTGGCTAACCGCAAACTTTGGTTTCGCATTTCACGACTTTGCGGGTTCCGTTGTGGTGCATACGATGGGGGGGTGGATCGCACTAGCAGCCGTGCTAATATTAGGTGCGCGCAAAGGCCGTTACAATAAAGATGGACACCTGCACGCATTCCCGCCTTCCAATATTCCTTTTCTTGCCTTAGGTGCATGGATCCTAACGGTGGGTTGGTTTGGCTTTAATGTTATGTCTGCGCAAGCTATCGATGGTATTTCAGGTTTAGTTGCGGTTAATTCACTGATGGCATTAGTCGGTGGCACATTAGCTGCATTATTCATGGGTAAAAACGACCCAGGTTTTGTCCATAATGGCCCGTTAGCAGGTTTAGTTGCAGTTTGTGCTGGTTCGGATGTTATGCATCCCTTAGGTGCTTTAGCAACTGGTTTAGTTGCTGGTGCATTATTTGTATGGGCTTTTACTGTGACACAGAATCGCTTAAAAATTGATGATGTCTTAGGTGTTTGGCCATTACATGGTTTGTGTGGAGCCTGGGGTGGGCTCGCTGCTGGTATCTTCGGAACTAAAATGTTCGGTGGTATTGGTGGTGTTTCCTTTATATCTCAATTAATAGGCACCTTGCTTGCAATATCCATTGCGCTTATCGGTGGGCTACTCGTCTATGGTGGTATAAAAATGATTAGCGGCATTAGACTTTCTGAAGAAGAAGAGTTCGACGGTGCTGATTTATCGGTTCACAAAATTACATCAACTTACGAAGACTAAACATTTCAAAAAATTAAGAGGTGATTTTTGTCTCTTAAAATAAAGAGTACCCTAATCATTATTCGTATTTAAAATAATGCCAAATGGGGTGGAAAATGTAAAAATACAACTCAGATATAAATTCGAGTACGTTCAAAACGTTAAAAGAGTTTTTGACTGCGTGTTAGACTATCTATATGCCACTTTTTCATGTCATCATCCCCGCCGCTGGCGTAGGCACACGTATGGCCAATGCAATTCCCAAGCAGTACTTAACACTTGCTGGTGAACCGCTTATTTTCCATGTGATTCGAGTCTTTATAAATAACCCGCGAATCGCTGGTGTTCATATAGCGCTTAACAAAGATGATGACTTATGGCGCAGTTTTAACATTAATGCTGATGCTCGGTTACATATTCATCACACCGGTGGTGGTGCTCGTTCTGAAACTGTATCTAATACCCTACAAGCGCTAGAAGCTAACGAGCAAGATTGGGTGCTCGTGCACGATGCTGCTCGGCCCGGCCTAAGTGCTGCATTATTAACCCAGTTACTTGATCAATTACAGAATGATGAAGTTGGTGGCTTATTGGCTATGCCAGTGGCAGATACTTTAAAAAAATCAGATGTAAATAACCATATTGAACATACAGTGTCACGACAGAATCTTTGGCAAGCACAAACACCACAAATGTTTCGCTATAATCAATTAAAACAAGCACTAGCAGACTTTGATGGGTTGCCTACGGATGAAGCCGAAGCCATAGAAGCGCAAGGTTTGAAGCCAATATTGGTTCAAGGTGAATTGCCGAATTTAAAAGTCACCTTTCCGCAAGATTTAGCCTTATTAGAATTAGTTTTTGAAAAGCAAAAGGAATAATAAAGTATGCGAATAGGACATGGGTTTGACGTGCATCGACTGGTGGTTGGCAGGCCATGTATTATTGGCGGTGTAGATATTCCTTATCACAAAGGTCTAGATGGCCATTCTGATGCAGATGTTTTATTACATGCTATTTGCGACGCGTTACTTGGTGCGGCGGCTCTAGGTGATATCGGCAAACATTTTCCACCATCTGAGGCGCGGTTTAAAGGTATTGATTCCAGAGCATTGTTGCGCCATGTGGTTAAAATTCTTCAAGATAATGGTTACGCAATTACCAATGTAGATGCTACAGTTATTTGCGAATCACCGCGCTTAGGCCCCCATGTAGAAGCAATGTGTACCAATATTGCTGAAGATTGTAAAGTGGATGCTTCTCAAATTAATGTTAAAGCGACAACCACTGAAAAGATGGGTTTTACTGGTCGTGAAGAAGGTATTGCAGCAGAGGCTGTTTGTTTGATTCAAGCATAATGTTTAATTGGTTTGAAAAGCGCTTACATTCATTTCCGACAAATGAACTTAGTACGCCGCCAAAAAGGTTCTGGCCTTTTATCTGGCAATGTTCAAGCGGGCTACGCGTTTATCTATTGGGGATGACCTTGCTTACCGCAATTATCGGCGCTTTTGAAGCACTGTTATTTGCCATGATGGGCAGAGTGGTTGATGAGCTCAGCGCTATTTCAAAAACATCTTTGTGGCAAGACCACCAGTCTACCATCCTTATTTTGGTGATTGTTTTACTAAGTAGTACATTATTAATTGGCTTGCAAACTTTAATTAAACACCAAACCTTAGCCGGTAATTTTCCAATGCGTTTACGTTGGAATTTCCATCGCTTAATGCTCGATCAAAGTATGAGTTTTTATCAAGATGAGTTTGCCGGCCGGGTCTCTGCAAAAGTGATGCAAACGGCAATAGCAGTCCGTGATGTATGGTTTATTGTGGCCGATATTATGGTATATGTGTCTATCTACTTTATAACGATTGTCGCTGTGGTCGGCAGCTTTAACTTAAAGATTATGTTTCCATTTTTAGTTTGGTTATGTTTATACGCGGGTTCTTTAAGATTTTTTATTCCACGTTTGGCCAGGGTGTCAAAAAATCAAGCTGATGCGCGCTCCATGATGACGGGCCGTATTACTGATGCTTACACTAACATTAGCACTGTAAAATTGTTTTCACATGCTGGCCGCGAAGCCATCTATGCTAGAACAGCTATGCAAGAGTTTTTAGATACAGTCAACAAACAAATGCGCATGGTGACTAACGTCGAGACAATTAACCACTTTTTAAATATGCTATTAATTATTGGTAGCGTCGGCGTGTCATTATGGTTGTGGAGTGTAGATGAAGTTGGTGTAGGTGCCGTCGCTGCAGTAACTGCAATGTCTTTGCGTTTAAATGGCATTTCTCATTGGGTAATGTGGGAGATGACTTCACTTTACGAGCAAGTCGGTACTGTACAAGATGGTATTAATACACTCTCACAATTACACAGTATTGTCGATGCGCCAAATGCTAAGCCTCTTAAAGTGACTAAAGGCCACGTTCACTTTAAACACATTGATTTTGCTTATCCAAATCAAAACCCAGTGTTAAGTAAATTTGATTTAGATATAAAACCGGGTGAAAAAGTAGGCTTAGTAGGGCGTTCTGGCGCAGGAAAATCCACCATCGTAAATTTACTATTACGGTTTTATGATGTGCAAACTGGCGAAATACACATTGACCAACAGGATATTACACAAGTCACCCAAAATACCCTGCGCGCTAATATTGGCATGGTGACACAAGATACATCATTGCTGCATCGATCAGTACGCGACAATTTATTATATGGCAGACCGAATGCCACTGAAGCCGAGATGATACAAGCTGCCAAAAGTGCTGAAGCACATGCTTTTATTTTAACCTTACGCGATGTGAAAGGGCGTATTGGTTACGATGCCCATGTTGGCGAGCGAGGCGTTAAGCTATCTGGCGGCCAACGTCAACGTATTGCTATTGCCCGAGTAATGCTCAAAGATGCACCTATTTTAGTATTAGATGAAGCGACTAGTGCTTTAGATTCTGAAGTTGAATTAGCTATACAAGAGCATTTAAACCAATTAATGAAAGGTAAAACAGTCGTCGCAATTGCCCATCGACTATCAACCATTGCCGCGATGGATCGATTGATTGTGCTAGATGATGGCGGTATAGTAGAGCAAGGAAAACACGAAGTGTTGCTCAAAAATCATGGTTTATACGCTAAGCTTTGGACGCATCAAAGTGGCGGCTTTTTAGGTCAAGGTTGATTAAAAGAGCTTAAATTTTAAAGCTGTAAATATGTAACCATAAAGAAAACTTCACAAATAAGGATCAGACAAGATGGCAGAAAAAGAAACCCGTCCACTAGTGCCACCTTTTACCCGTGAAACAGCCATACAAAAAGTGCGCATGGCAGAAGATGGCTGGAATAGCTGCAACCCCGAACTTGTAGCGCTGGTGTATACACAAGATAGCCAATGGCGAAATCTAGCAGAGTTTTCCAAAGGGCGGGAAGAAATTGTTGAGTTTTTAACCAATAAGTGGAAAAAGAACTCGATTACAGATTGATTAAAGAGCTATGGGCATTTGAAGGTAATCGCATTGCTGTTCGCTATGCTTATGAATGGCGTGATGTTGCCGAACTTAATAATGGTAAAACCCAGTGGTTTCGCTCATATGGCAATGAAAAGTGGCAGTTTAATGCAAATGACTTAATGGAATTACGCTAAACCAGTATTAACGATTTGCCGATTAAGGAAAGTGAACGAAAATTTTTCTGGCCGTTTGGCAGAAGGCCTGATGGCCATGCTAGTTTGAGTGGGATGGGTTTGTAAGAAAATTAAGTTTGCTTAGCCATTGGTTTGTCATTTTCAATCTAACGACACTCGGCAGTTATAGCACTTATTTGATAGTTACGTGTTGTTGGTATTCACATTAATCTATTCAAAATATGAGTGAAAAGTCAAGTCAAAGCATCAGGCTAGGCTTTTAGTAATACAATTACTGCGCCGCTGCCGCCATCTTGTGGTTTAGCTTGTGCATAGGCAATGACTTCGTCTTTTTGCATCAGCCAGCCACGCACTTTGTTTCTAAGCACAGGCTCTTTATTACGTGAACCTAAGCCCTTGCCATGTACGATACGTACGCAGCGAATACCGCGCTTTTTACAATCTGATATAAATGAAGAAACGTAAGCACGTGCCTCGTCAGAGATTAAGCCATGCAAATCAATATGTGCTTGTGTAACCCAATGCCCGCGCCTAAGTTTACTGAGCAGCATAGGAGATTGCCCATCACGGAGATAGAGCAGTTCTTCGCCACTCTCACGTTCGTGAGCAGGAATGTAATGATCGCTAAGTGAGTCGGCGAGAGCTTGTTGTTCATCACGCATGAACTGCTTTGGTATTGGCTTAGGCTTGTTGACGACTTTTGAAACGCGATCAACTTTAATCGGCCGCGCATCTTTCACTGCTTCTTTAAACAGATTTAGATCATCGTTAATGTCATCGTTATTAGCCACAATGTTGTTAGCATATCAAAATTAACCTAATTTGTTATCAGCAATGTGATATTTAGGGTCTTCAACCACATTCACTTCTATCATTGCTTTGGCTTTGTCTAGCAATTCTAAGCAGTCAGCACTTAAATGACGTAAATGTAATGTTTTACCTGCTGTTAAGTATTTAGCAGCGAGTGAATCAATCGCTTCAAGCGCAGAGTGATCGACTACTTTGGCATTAGCAAAATCAATAATCACATCTTTAGGATCTTCTTTTGGTGTAAATATTTGCTGGAAAGCAGAGATGGAAGCAAAAAACAATGAGCCATCTAACATGTAGACTTTCCAGCCATCTTCATTAATTTGTGTTTCAGCACGAATATCTTTGGCATGCTCCCAAGCAAAGATGAGTGCTGAGAAAATCACACCAACTACCACTGCAATAGCTAGATCAGCAAACACAGTGATAATAGCGACTAACAAGCCAACAATAATGTCTGGCTTAGGTACTTTGCCGAATAGTCTGAAGCTACCCCATTCAAAAGTTTTTTCAGCAACAACAAACATCACGCCAATCAAAGCCGCAAGAGGAATTGCCTCAATCCATTTGGAGGTAAACAAAATAAATGAAAGTAAAAATGCAGCGGTAGCAATACCCGATAAGCGTTTTAGCGCACCATTATTAATGTTAATCATGCTTTGACCTATCATAGCGCAGCCACCCATGCCGCCAAATAAGGCAGTGATAAAGTTAGCAGCACCTTGTGCTAACGATTCACGATTAGGCATGCCGCGTGTATCTGTCATGTCATCAATTAAATTAAGTGTAAGTAAGGTTTCAATTAAACCTACCGCAGCAAAAATAAGTGAATAGGGCAGTACGATTCTTAATGTTTCAAAGTTAAATGGTACTTGTGGAATATGGAAGCTTGGTAAACCACCTGCAATAGAGCCTAAGTCGCCAACTGTTTTGGTGTCAATGTCTAAAGCAATGACACCAATAGATACGATAAGAATAGCAGCCAATGTAGAAGGTATTGCTTTAGTTATTTTGGGTAGCAAGTAAATAATAGCGACGGTTAAGGTAATAAGACCGGCCATAGTATAAAGCGGCATGCCAGATATCCATTCAGAAGCACCATCAGCACCTGTGGTTTTAAAGTGATTGAATTGTGCAATAAAAATTACCATCGCCAGTCCATTCACAAAACCTAACATCACTGGATGTGGCACCATACGAATAAACTTTCCTAGTTTTGATACAGCAAATAACATTTGGAAAATACCCATGAGCACAATAGCAGCGAATAAGTATTCAGCCCCGTGTTGTACAACCAACGCGACCATTACAACTGCTAGTGCGCCTGTTGCGCCAGAAATCATGCCAGGACGACCACCGAAAATAGAGGTGATTAAACAAATTATAAAAGCAGCATATAAACCTGTGAGTGGCGACACATGAGCGATAAGTGCAAATGCAATAGCTTCTGGCACCATAGCTAAGGCCACGGTTAATCCGCTTAATAAATTGGTTTTTATTTCTTGTGGTGAGTAGTTAAACATATATTTCCTAATGGCAAATTCAGTGCAAGGGCGTGATTATCGCATAGCAACCGGTTGATTAAAATTTAATATAGAAGTGTAAAAATAAAAATCGAGATTCGAAAATAAAAAAATGCTCGTTGGAGCGCTTTTTTTAAGCCAAACAAATAATGTCTAATTACATAGATATTTATTCGTATTCTATTTGTTAGTCAAGTAACGTTCAGCGTCTAAGGCAGCCATGCAACCAGTACCGGCACTGGTGACCGCTTGACGATAGATATGGTCTTGTACATCACCTGCAGCAAATACACCCGGTACACTAGTTGCGGTGAAGTTACCTTTGCGCCCAGCTTCGGTAATAATGTAGCCACCTTCCATTTCTAATTGACCTTCAAAAATATCAGTATTTGGTTTGTGACCAATAGCGATAAACACACCTTTTAGTTCGATTTCTTTAGTGCTATTATCTTGCGCATTTTTAAGTCGCATACCAGTGACGCCCATGTCATCACCCAGCACTTCATTTAGTGTTTGAAAGGTTTGTAATTCAATTTTTCCATCTTTCACTCGCGACATCAATTTATCTACTAATATTGCTTCTGCTTTAAAAGTATCGCGACGATGTACCAAGGTTACTTTACTAGCAATATTGGCAAGGTAGAGTGCTTCTTCAACTGCTGTGTTACCGCCACCAATAACTGCAACCTCTTGATTCTTATAAAAGAATCCATCACAAGTCGCACATGCTGAAACACCCTTTCCAGCAAATTTTTCTTCACTAGGAATGCCTAGATATTTAGCTGAGGCACCTGTTGCAATAATGAGTGACTCACAAGTGTATTCGCCACTGTCGCCTTCTAAACGAATAGGTTTTTCGTTTAGATGTGTAGTGTGAATATGGTCGAATATTATTTCAGTATTAAATCGTGCTGCATGCTTTTCAAACCGCGCCATTAACTCTGGTCCCTGAACACCGTCAGCATCGGCAGGCCAATTATCAACATCAGTTGTCGTCATCAATTGACCACCTTGTGCAATGCCTGTAATTAATACAGGGTTTAAATTAGCTCGGGCTGCATAAACGGCGGCAGAATAACCTGCTGGACCCGAACCTAAAATCATTAAGCTAGCGTGTTTTTTTGACATAATGGCTTTCTAAATAATAGCTTTTAAAATAACGACTGGTGAAAATATAAAACGCGAATAAATTGAATGTGATCTTGATAATTAAGTAGCTGAGAACCAATAGCAAAATCACTAAGTCAATGT
>CAZJUK010000029.1:0-19279 GCA_964549145.1 uncultured Methylophilaceae bacterium | reverse complement strand
TTGCTTAAATGGCAAACCAAACTCAGATATTTATTGATTGATGAATACCAAGATACCAATACCTGCCAATATAAGCTTGTTAAAATGCTGACTAACTTTTCATTTCAATTTACAGCAGTGGGCGATGACGACCAAGCGATATACGGTTGGCGTGGCGCCGATGTTGAAAACTTACGACAACTAACGCAAGACTTTCCTAAGTTAAAAGTGATTAAGTTAGAGCAGAATTATCGCTCAACCATACGTATTCTACGTGCCGCCAATCAAGTGATTGCAAACAATCCAAAATTGTTTGAAAAGAAATTATGGAGCGACCTTGGTACTGGAGAATTGTTACATGTAAGTGCTGCGCGTGATGAAGAACATGAAGCTGAGAATGTCATCACGAAACTCATGGCGCATAAATTTGAGCATCGCACTTCGTTTAAAGACTACGCTATTTTATATCGAGGCAATCATCAAGCACGTATCTTTGAGAAGAAATTACGCAATAGTAAAGTGCCTTACACGATATCTGGCGGACAATCTTTTTTTGATAAAGCCGAAATTAAAGACTTTGTCAGTTATTTACGACTAATTGCTAATGAAGATGATGACCCTGCTTTTATTCGCGCAGCAACCACGCCCAAAAAGGGTATAGGAAGTACAACTCTTCAGCGTTTAGGTGAGTATGCAAGTGAGCGAAAAATGTCTCTATTTACAGCCGCCTTTGAGGGTATATTCCAACAAGAAATAGGTGGTCGTCAATTAGAAGACTTATTACAGTTTTGCCAGTACATTAGTAAATTACAAGATCGTGCAGTACATGACCCTGCTGGTGAAATTTTAAATGACTTATTAAAAGGTATTCAATACGAAGCCTATTTATATGATCATGAAGAACCACGTGCTGCTGAAAGTAAGTGGGCCAATGTATTAGAGTTTGTCGCATGGCTGACCAAAAAAGCAACTAGCAAGCAAGGTTTTGGAAACACAACCGATGACAAATCCTTGCTTGAGCTTACACAAATGGTGTCGCTAATGAGTATTTTAGAAGGTCGCGAAGAAGGTGAACCAGATACAGTTAAACTTAGTACACTTCATGCGGCCAAAGGCTTAGAGTTTGGCCATGTATTTTTAATCGGTGTAGAAGAAGGTATATTGCCGCATCGAGAATCTGTAGATAATGATAAAATTGAAGAAGAACGGCGGCTCATGTATGTGGGTATTACGCGGGCGCAAAAATCACTGAATATTTCATGGTGTAAAAAACGTAAGCGGGCAGGAGAAATGCAAATGTGCGAGCCCAGCCGTTTCATTGCCGAACTTCCCAATGCTGACATCCGTCATTTTGGTAATCCTTTCAACGACCCTGAAGTCAGCAAAGACTTTGGGAAAGCTAAAATGGCCAATATTCGTGCCATGCTAGCAAATAAATAAAAAGTTTATAGAAAAAATATGCCTTATATTACTTTAGAAAATGCATCTCTTGCTTTCGGTCACCATGCTTTACTTGATAGAGCCGCGCTTCAACTAGATGCAGGTGAGCGTGTTGGATTGATTGGCAGAAACGGTGCTGGAAAATCTAGCTTGCTAAAAGCCATTGCAGGCACAATTAAATTAGATGATGGTAATCTCTGGCGTGCACAGTCAGCCAATATTGTGTATGTACCACAAGAGCCAGAACTTAATAAAGAACACACAGTATATGAGGCGGTAGCGGAAGGCTTAGGTGCGATTCAAAAAACCTTAGTTGCTTACCATGATGTATCACACCAAATGAGTGAACCTAATGCAGATTTTGAAAAGCTAATGGCTGAAATGGAAGTATTGCAACATGAGCTAGAAATAAAAAATGCTTGGGAAATGCAATCTAAAATTGAAACCGTATTATCACGTTTGAGCTTAGATGCTGATGTAAAAATCAACACATTATCGGGTGGTTGGCGAAAACGTGTTGCCTTAGGCCGTGCACTAGTAGCTGAACCTGAGGTGCTGCTGTTGGACGAGCCAACTAATCACCTAGATATGGAAGCCATCCTCTGGCTAGAAGAGTTATTGCTCAGCTTTCAGGGTGCAGTGTTATTCATTACCCATGACCGACGTTTTTTGAACCGATTAGCAACACGCATTGTAGAGTTAGATCGTGGCAAGCTTACTGACTTTGTTGGCACTTATAGTAATTATCTAATAAAAAAAGAAGAGCTATTGGCAATAGAAGCAACTAAAGCAGCAAAGTTCGACAAAGTATTAGCACAAGAAGAAGTGTGGATTCGCCAAGGAATTAAAGCGCGTCGTACGCGTAATGAAGGCCGTGTCAGGCAATTAGAAAAACTTCGGCTAGAGCGTGCGGCAAGAAGAGAGCGTCAAGGTAACGTCAAGCTCAATTTAGATGCAGGTGAACGTTCAGGAAAACTGGTTGCAGAGCTAGAAAACGTCAATAAAGCTTACGGCGACAAAGTGCTTATCACCGACTTTAGTACTCGTCTTTTACGCGGCGACCGTATTGGCTTACTTGGTCCTAATGGTATTGGCAAAACCACATTACTTAAACTAATTTTAGGTGAAATTGAGCCTGATAGCGGAAATATTCAACGCGGCACCAATATGAGTGTGGCCTATTTTGACCAAATGCGCGAGCAACTCGATGAAGAAGCAACACTTGCCGACACGATTAGTCCTGGTTCAGATTTTGTAGAAATTGGGACTGAACGTAAGCATGTAATTAGTTATTTAGAAGACTTTTTGTTTCCACCACAACGTTCGCGCTCACCTGTCAAATCACTATCAGGTGGTGAACGTAATCGTTTGCTTTTAGCACGACTGTTCGCTCGCCCTACTAATGTGTTGGTATTAGACGAACCAACAAATGACTTAGACATTGATACTTTGGAATTGCTAGAAAATTTACTGCAAAACTACTCAGGCACATTATTCTTAGTTAGTCATGATAGAGAGTTTCTAGAAAATACCGTGACTCAAGTCATTGCATTTGAAGGCGATGGTGTCTTAGATGAATTTGGTGGTGGTTATGATGATTGGCAGCGTTTTAATGAACAGAAAGCCCAACATGAAAAAGACACCACTTTCGCTACAGCATCAACAAAACAACCCAAACAAGAAAAGAAAACATTAACACGGTCTAAACTAAGTTTTAAAGAGCAGAAAGAATTGGACGCACTGCCTGAAATAATCAGCGCACTGGAAACTGAACAATTAGAAATCAATCAACAATTGTCAACAGGTGAGATTTACCAAACCAATTCTGATAAAGCAAAAGCCTTACAATCAGAACTTAGTAACATTGAGGCTAATATAGCAAAAGCAATGGAACAATGGGAAGCATTAGAAAAGCGAATATAAGCTTATAGATTAGTAATATCACACTGAAATATTTTATATCAAAGTAGCGTAAACCCAACATTATTCAACTGTATATCAATTAAACTATCGTCTAATCCTCATGATTTGATATAAATCAAAGTCTATTAAGCGCCATTCTAGTATCTTCATATTTTGAAAAATATATTATCAAGATGAATGGAAATGGAAATGAAAAAATCAATTCTGGCGCTTTCTTTAGCAATGATGATGCCAAGCCTAAGCTTTGCTGAAGCAGGTGACTGGGTAGTGCGCTTGCGTGCTGTTAATGTGAGTCCGAACGATGATAGCAGTTTAGGAAAAACCGTTAACAGCCTACTAGGCGCGCCAGTCATGTCTCCTGGCGCAGAACTTTCTGTAGATCATAACTGGGTACAAGACTTAGATATATCATATTATTTTACTAAGCACATTGCGGCAGAATTAATTCTTGCGTTAGGCACAGAGCATGACGTTAGTATTAAGGGTGACTCTGCTGGGGTAATAGGAAATCAAGATTTAGGTAGTGTGGACTTATTGCCTCCTACACTAACCGTGCAATGGCATTTTAATCCAGATCAAAAATTTGACCCATATGTAGGTGCAGGGGTTAACTACACCTACTTTTTAGACCGTGACCTTAATGGCAGCAGCGGTGCAATTGCTGGCAATGACATTAGAGTAGAAAGCGACAGTTGGGGCTTAGCCTTTCAAGCAGGTTTAGATGTTAACTTAGATAATGGCTGGATGCTCAACGCTGATGTGAAATATATGAAAATTGATACAGATGTAGAACTAAGAGGAAATGCTGCCGGTGCCCCATGGAGAAAAATTGATTCACTTGACATTGATCCATTGGTGTGGGGAATTGGCGTAGGTAAGCGATTTTAAGGAAGTTACTTAAAGAATTGTGCTTTTTACCTGCCAGAAGCTTTGGCAGGTTTTTTTATTCTCTTCACTTAGAGACTATTTTAAATAGTTAAATCAAATAGGGACAATACAAAAAGCTTGTGTTTGATGCACCATATCCATCCATATTGCCCAACCCGACATAATTACCAGCAAAAAACCTGCAATACGCATACTGTAATGCTCTGCTAAAAAGCGATTGTTCTTTATTTTAAACCAAAGCCAAGGACCTAACAGTAGTGACAAGCTACCACCTAAGGCAAATACAGACATACACAAAGCACCTTGCACAGGGTCGCCGCTTAACGAAGCGACTAATATTGCCGAATAAAGTAAGCCACAAGGCATAAATGCCCAAAGCATACCGGTATAAAGGACACCACCACGAACTTTTGTTAACCGCTGTATACGATGCCATGCTTGCCGACCTAAACGGTCTATCCAAACTGGTTGTCTTGCATATAACAGCAACACTAAGCCCCATCCCAAGATGAACACATGAAAAAAAGTCCACAACGGATGCAAGATAATTGTTTTGCTAGAGAACCAAGCAAGCATACCTACTGTTGTAGCAGCCAATCCACCTAGAAAAGCATAGCCAATAACTCTACCTATCTGAAACTGCCAGACAGATTGCCGGCCATTAACTTTCCCTATTGCAGCACAAGCGGACCCGCACATCGCGATACAGTGAGGGCCACCAGCCAATCCCATCAAAAACATAGTAAGAATAAGAGAATTTTTCATATCTATTAGTTTAGATGATTTTAGACTAGCTGGATCTATTTTTGTCAGTTTGTAAAAAACGATCAAATACTGAAGCAATATCACGCACAAAACTCCATCCCTTATCGGTCACGCTCATGGATTCTTCATTTATTACCAATAAGCCATCTGATACTACTGATTGTAGCAATTCTAGTTCATGCAAAAAGTATGTTTTAAAATCTATAAGATAAGATGTTTCTATTGGCTCGTACTGTAAACCACCCTGACACATCAGTGCCATAATCACTGCACGTCTTAATGCATCATCATGAGAAAGAGCTAAGCCACGCTCGGTAGGGAAAAAACCTTGGTCTAAAGCATCGTAATATTGATTTAAATTTTTTGTATTTTGACTGTAATTTGTGCCGATATGCCCAATTGAAGAAATGCCTAAGCCGATTAAATCACCTTCAGGCTGGGTGGTGTATCCTTGTAAATTACGATGCAATCTTCCCTGGCGCATAGCTATGGCAAGTGGGTCATTGGGTAATGCAAAATGGTCCATTCCAATATAAATATACCCTGCATTTTGAAAAGTATTAATTGCGTCAGATAACATCCTCATCTTATCGCTTGAGCTAGGCAAGTCTTCAGCCCTAATGAAGCGCTGTGATTTGAATTGTTGTGGCAAATGAGCATAAACAGAGAGTGAAATTCTGTCAGGTTTAATCAATGAATTTACTGCATTCAAAGTGCGCGCAAAAGAATGTGATGTTTGATTTGGTAAACCGTAAATTAGATCTATATTGATAGACTTAAAGCCGATGACACGCGCATCTTCTATAAGGTTATAGACACCCTGAACTGGCTGTTCTCTATTCACTGCTTTTTGTACATCAGGATCAAAATCTTGAACACCAAAACTTAATCGATTAAAGCCTAAACCTGCTAAATGCCGAAGACGCTTGGTATCGACAGTGCGAGGGTCTATTTCAATTGAAAATTCACCTTCAGAGACTAATGAAAAGTTATCCTGTATTTTTCTTATCAATTCGGTCAATTCATTATCACTAAAAAAAGTAGGTGACCCACCCCCCAAATACAGTTGGTTTACGGGCTGGCATTTTCCCATTTTTGCTATATGTAAATCAATTTCCTTTTGTAAATATTGCAAATATTCATGCGCACGTTCATGTTGTTTAGTAATGACTTTATTACGAGCACAATAGAGGCATAAGGACTCACAAAATGGCACATGTATATAGAGGGCTAGTGATGAACCCATCAGCCTTCTATTAGAGAGCGCGCTAGAATATTGCTCAGCAGTAAATGTCTTGACAAAACGATCTTCTGCAGGATAAGAAGTGTACTTCAGTCCATAAATATCAAACTTATCATTCGATTTTAATAACCCTTTATTAGAGCTATCTTTCCTAAGTTTATTACACCGAAAAGTCATTCTTCTCGCTCAATAATAATTAGAGTTAAATATCATTTTGCCTGTTTAGTTAAATTTAGTTTTGATTTACATCAATTTCTTTTCATAAAATAAATAACAGGTTATGCTTACGTCAAAGTAAATCAAATTAAGAAAAAAGTAATATGGAATTACAGTCTTTTAAAGTAGCGTGCTCCAATTGCAACTTGCGTGAACTCTGCATGCCGATTGGCTTTTCTAATATTGAAATGAACAAACTCGACGACTTAGTTGCAAATCGCCGTAAAATCAAACAAGGTGATTCACTTTTTAGCAACGGAGACCCATTTACCTCATTATTTGCTGTTCGTACTGGGTTTTTCAAGACTACAGTCTCGTCTGAAGATGGTCGTGAGCATGTAACAGGGTTTCAAATGGCAGGAGAAATCATCGGTCTTGATGGTATTGTAAGTGACAAACACAGCTGTAATGCTATTGCACTTGAAGATGCAGATATTTGTGTAATGCCATTTAATAAAGTTGAAGAGATTTCACGAGAACTACCTACATTACAGCGTCATATGCATAAAGTAATGAGTCGTGAAATTGTTCGTGAAAACAACATTCTAATGCTGCTAGGAAATATGCGTGCAGAAGAGCGTTTAGCTGCATTTTTGCTTAACCTCGTACAACGCTTAGATGCTCGTGGATTTTCCAAATCGGAATTTGTTTTACGTATGACAAGAGAAGAAATCGGTAGCTATTTAGGGCTTAAATTAGAAACAGTTAGCCGCACATTTTCTAAATTTAGCAAAGAAGACATTATTGAAGTTAAACAGCGCTATGTGCGCATTATTAAACCAGAAGCTCTAAAGAAAATATATAACCCACAGACTTGTTATTAATCTAATTTATTCGTCAGCGCCAGTCGCAGCATGATTGCGAGCTCTCATAGCTGGCACTAACTCTGGCACACGACTAGCAGCGCGTTCAGCATCAATTTTTTTATTAATCTCGACACCTTTACGGTAGTAGTTATCAATCACAGGGTCTGGTCTAATTATCGTCAGATAAATCGTTATTGCAGAGGCAATGACGACGACTAAAGGCCCACTAATAATTAACCAAACATTCCAATATTTCCACCAGGGTAGCGCTACTTCTGTCTTCATTAGCATCTCTTTCTAAATAACATTATCTTGGCACAATGAATGTGGATTTCTCAATCACTTTGTCACCCGAAGTCAAAGCTTCTATTGTAAAGACTACCTGATGAGAGCCAGTCTCCAAAGAGCCATCTGGCACTTCTATATCAACAGCAACACCACGGACTTGTGCTGGTCCAACTGTAATATGATTACTTTCTTGTTCAGCGCCACTTCCAACACCTAAATGCATGTCATTTAAACCAGTAGCACTAATGTGATAACGCTGTTTTTCTTCAGAGGCATTCATTATCTGTAAACGATAGACGTTTTCTAGCATACTGCCATCAAGACGGGCCAGCACCCCTCGATCACGAATCACATTCACATTAAAATCTTTTTTAAAATACAAACTAGCTCCCATACCCGTGATTAATACAAATAATATGCCCATATAGATCAATACACGAGGCCTAAAAATACGCTTCAGCATTTGCGACTTTGTCCACTTATTTTCTAGTCCATTAATAGTTGAGTAACGAATCAAGCCTTTTGGGTAATCAACTTTTTCCATTACGTCATCGCAAACATCTGCGCAAAGTCCACAACCGATACATTCAATTTGCATACCATCTCGAATATCGATGCCTGTTGGGCACACTTGAACGCACAAACTACATTCAATGCAGTGCCCAGTTGGTTTGTTGTCGGCTAGATTATTAGCTTGTTTAGAAAGTTTACCGCGTGGCTCACCGCGACTTTCATCGTAAGTCACTACCATAGTATCGTCATCAAACATCACACTTTGAAAACGTGCATACGGACACATATACTTACATACCTGCTCCCTTAAATAACCTGCATTCCCATAAGTTGCAAGGCCATAAAACATTACCCAAAAAGCATCCCAGCCACCTGGCGTATACGCCAAAAAATCTGATGCTAATTCGCGTATTGGGGTAAAGTAGCCTACGAAAGTAAAACCTGTCAATAACGCAAAAAGTATCCAAGCTAATTGCTTAAGGATTTTTTTAGTTAGCTTATTGACGGATAGTGGCGCATTATCTAACTTAATACGAGCAGCACGGTCCCCTTCAATTTTAGCCTCTATCCACAAAAATATTTCAGTATAAACAGTTTGCGGACAGGTGTACCCACACCACAAACGACCTGCGATGGCAGTGAACAGAAATAAAGAAAAAGCAGAGATAATTAATAACAGTGTGAGATAAATCAAATCTTGAGGGTAGAGGACCAAGCCGAAAATGAAAAACTGTTTTGCATCAATATCAAATAACAATGCTTGACGCTGACCCCATTGTATCCAAGGCATGCCGTAGAAAAACAACTGAGTAAGCCAGACCATCACCCAGCGTTTCTTTGCTAATGGTCCTAAAATACTGCGTGGATAGACTTTTTTCTGCGCTTCGTAAAGCGATATTATATGTTCTGAAACAATAGTTTCAGATGCCAAAGGCACAGCACCAGCTGAGGCGTTGCTCTGTGAAGCTTCCGTCATTAACAACTACTCCATTTGCTTGCTTGTTGCTTTTTTCTCATCTGACAACCCCCAGACATAAGCTGTTAATACGTGAATTTGCTCTGGTGTAAACATGTCTTCCCATGGTGGCATTTTATTAATTTTACCTTCTTTAATACGTTTTATAATTGCTGCCTGCCCTGCGCCATGCAACCAAACGTTATCAGTAAGATTCGGCGCACCAATTGCTTGATTTCCTTTACCATCGGCACCGTGACATGCCGCACAAGTTGCATACTTTGTCGCGCCTAATTTTGCTCGGCCTGAACTATGCATGCTACCAGATAGACTCAACACATAATTTGCTAAATTTAGCACATCATCATCTGTGCCCACAGCAGCAGCCATCGGAGGCATGATGCCATTACGCCCTTTGGTGATAGTTGCTTTAATATTTTCTGGATTTTTACCATAAAGCCAGTCTGCATCAGCCAAGTTTGGAAAGCCTCGACTACCACGCGCATCAGAACCATGACATTGTGCGCAATTATTCAAAAACAAACGTTCACCAATGCCTCTTGCATCTTTATTGCTAGCGAGCTCTTCTACCGTCATCGCTGCATACTTAGCATACAAAGGCTTCAAGGCCTTATTAGCGACTTTCACTTCATTTTCATACTGATTTTGTGAACTCCAGTTTTTCTGACCTGAAAAACTACCTAAGCCTGGGTATACAATTAAATAAATAATACCGTAGACAATAGTCAACACAAACAACCAAACCCACCAACGGGGCAATGGGCCATTCATTTCTTTGATACCATCCCACTCATGCCCATTAGTGCCATCTGGCTGCATATTTTTTATCTTCATTTTTGCAGTCAGCCACAACAGTAATATGCAAGCTGCAATACTGATAATAGTAATAACTGTAATAAACAAAGACCAAAAATCATTAGTAAAATCGCTCATTGATATTCCTTCTTTCTTAAACTACGCTTTGTTAATCTTCATCAAAAGGCAAATTTGCTGCCTCATTAAAATCAGCAGTATTACGGTTCCGCCATGCCCAAATGACTAGCCCAATAAATAAAACAAAGCTAATCACAGTAGCAATAATACGAAGTGTATTTACATCCATTTCTATTACTCCTTATTTAAGATGAATGCCTAATACCTGCAAATAAGAAATCAATGCATCGAGCTCTGTTTTACCTTTTGCATCCTCGGCAGCGGCTGCTATTTGTTCGTTTGTGTACGGCACGCCTACCTTTCTTAAGGCACTCATATGAGTAGGCATCGCTTCATAGTCTATTTGATTTTCTTCCAGCCATGGATACGCCGGCATAATAGACTCTGGCACTAGATCTCTTGGGTTTATTAAATGTATCCGATGCCAGTCATCACTGTATCGGCCACCTACACGTGCTAGATCAGGTCCTGTACGTTTACTACCCCATTGAAATGGATGATCGTAGACTGACTCACCTGCAACTGAATAATGACCATAACGCAAAGTTTCTGAACGTAATGGTCGTATCATTTGAGAATGGCAATTGTGACAACCTTCGCGAACGTAAACATCCCTTCCAGCAAGTTGCACTGAGGTATAAGGTTTCAAGCCTCGGATAGGCTCCATAGTAGATTTCTGAAAAAACAGTGGCACAATTTCTACAATGCCACCAAAAGCAATCACCACTAAAATCAAGACAATCATCAATAAATTATTGGTTTCAATTTTTTCATGACTAAAACCATCTTTTGTTTTTTTATCTGCCATCATAATTTCCTTATACGTGTACTACAGCGGGAATGCTTGCTGCTACTGGTTTGCCATTCAATGCCGTTTTAATGACATTCCAAAGCATCACTAGCATGCCGCTTAAATAGAGTAGTCCGCCTAGAAGACGTATTAAGTAATAGGGATACTTAGCTTTCATACTTTCTACAAAAGTGTAAGTGAGCGTGCCGTCTGCATTAATCGCACGCCACATCAAACCCTCCATCACTCCGGCAATCCATAAGGCAGCGATATAAAGCACAATACCTAAAGTTGCCGTCCAAAAATGCACCTCAATCGCTTTAATGCTATACATTTCTTTTTGCCCGAATAAACGTGGCACCATAAAATAAATAGCCCCCATTGAAACCATACCGACCCAGCCTAATGCGCCAGAATGAACATGGCCTACTGTCCATTCAGTATAGTGTGAGAGAGCATTAACAGTTTTGATGGCCATCATGGGGCCTTCAAAAGTACTCATGGCATAGAAAGATAATGAGACGACTAAAAAACGTAAGATTGGATCAGAACGTAATTTATGCCAAGCCCCTGAAAGCGTAAGTATTCCGTTTATCATGCCGCCCCAGCTAGGTGCTAGCAAAATCAAAGAAAACACCATGCCTAATGACTGCGCCCAGTCTGGCAAGGCGGTGTAATGCAAATGATGGGGACCTGCCCACATATAGGTGAAAATTAATGCCCAAAAATGCACAATAGACAAACTATAGGAGTACACAGGACGATCGGCCTGCTTAGGCACAAAGTAATACATAATGCCTAAAAAACCAGCTGTTAGAAAAAAGCCAACCGCATTATGGCCATACCACCATTGAATCATGGCATCTTGAACCCCAGCATAAGCCGAATAAGACGTCATAAACCCAGTAGGGATTGCAGCACTATTAACGATATGTAACATTGCAACCGCAAGAATAAATGCACCAAAAAACCAATTTGCCACATAAATATGCTTAACCTTACGCCTACCTATTGTCCCAAAAAACACAATTGCGTAAGCTATCCAAACCACAGCAATAAGAATATCAATTGGCCACTCTAGCTCAGCATATTCTTTACCTTGGGTATATCCCAAAGGTAAAGAGATGGCTGCGGCTACAATAACAGCTTGCCAACCCCAGAACGTAAACTTTGCCAATCCTGGTAAAAATAAGCGTGTATGGCAGGTTCGCTGAACCACATAATAAGAAGTCGCAAATAAAGTACAGCCACCAAATGCAAAAATAACTGCATTAGTATGCAAAGGTCGCAGGCGACCAAAGCTTGTCCATGGCAAGCCTAAGTTTAGCTCTGGCCATACTAGCTGAGCCGCAATAATCACACCAACCAACATGCCAACAACACCCCAAACTACCGCCATTATAGTGAACTGCCTGACTACGGTATCGCTGTAAGTAGTTGCTGATTGACTCGTTAGACTCATTTAATTTCCCCTAGAAATCTTATACTTAATTAGACTTTTTAAAACCATCTTGTTACATCGGCTCAATTCTGCACGATTGCGGTTACTCACCAGTTGATATAAATCAATCATCATGCAAAATTCGCTCACCTTCATCTTCTAAATTTTCAAATTGACCTGAATTTACAGCCCACCAAATCCAACCTAAAATAACATACGAAAACACAACCGAAATAGGCACGAGTATAAATAAGACATCCATTAGCTTATGCTTTCTGATATTGAGTTTAGCTTAGACAATCTTAACGCATTCATCACAACAATTAATGAACTTAATGCCATACCAAGCCCTGCCAACCAAGCTGGCAGATAGCCGAGTACAGCTAAAGGGATACAAATAGCGTTATAGACTGCAGCCCAAGTTAAATTTTGTTTCACAATACGCATCGTTTTTTGTGATTGCAATATTAACTGAGGCAATATAGCAAGTTGCGAACTTTGCAAAATAAAGTCGCTTTTTGCTTGTGCTAAAGGAACAGCTTTACCCATCGCAATTGAAACGTCTGCCGCAGCTAAAACAGGACCGTCATTTAAGCCATCACCCACCATCACGATATGTGCGCCATCATTTTTTAATGCTCGCATATAAGCTAATTTTTGTTGCGGTGTACATTCAGCTTGCATATCATCAATACTAAGTTTACCGGCCACTAACTTTGCTGCGCTTGACCTATCGCCTGTGAGCATTACTAATTTAAATTTATTTTTGTGTAATGTTTGTAGTACCTGTTTTGCATTTTCACGGATATCTTCTTCTAAAGTAAACGTTGCGATCCAACCTTGCTCACCTGACAAAAACACCTGCATAGACTCACTTTGTTGAGCGCTAACCCCACAATGTTTAGCAGAACCAACTCTAACCTCGCCTTCAACCGTTTGAGCGATTAACCCAAACCCTGGGATTTCTTTTACTTCTAAAACACTACTACTGAGCTCTTTACCACAGGTGTCCACTAAAACACGTGAAACAGGATGTAATGAATATTGTGCTACAGACGCAGCGAGTAAAAGTGCAGCATCTTCAGTAAGGCCATCTGTAACCTCAATGGTTACAATTATACTTTGTTCACTTGTTAGCGTACCCGTTTTATCAAAAATAACAGTATTCGCTTTTGCTAATGCTTCAAGTGCTTGCAAATTACTTACTAAGACACCCTTTTTCGCTAATGACCCTGCACTTGCAAGCATGGCAGCAGGAGTCGCTAAAGAAAGTGCGCACGGACAAGTAACGATTAAAACTGCGACAGCAGACATTAAAGCCTTACTTTGATCAACATCCCAAAACATAAATGCGGTGGTTGCGGCGGCAAGTATGACAAATAATAAAAATGGCTTAGCAATGCGATCTGCTAACTTAGCTAATTGAGGTTTGCCGACAGATACACGCTCCATTAATTGTACAATTTGCGCATATTGTGAAGAAGCACTTAATTGCAGTACCCGTATATTTACTGCTGAGGAAAGGTTATGACTGCCAGTAATCACTTGCGCACCCAACGGTTTATTAATCGATCTAGATTCACCCGTTAATAGCGCTTCGTCTGCGGTGGTGTCACCTAATATAATTTCGCCATCAGCAGGAAAAGCCTCACCAGGGAACACTCTTAAGACATCATTAATGTTAAGGTTTTTAACTGGCACTCTTGCAAAGAGACCATTGGCATTTTGTCTTTCAATCGTAACAGGTAGTCTACGCATTAATTCATCTAAAGCACCCGCTGTACGGTTTCTCATTCTGGCTTCTAACCATCGCCCTGTGAGCAAGAAAAAAACAAACATAGTCAAAGAATCAAAATAAACCTCTTGACCCCACCACCCTTGTGGTTGAAAAGTACCTGCAGAACTCACACAAAATGTAATTACAATTCCTAATACCACAGGCAAATCCATACTAATTTGCCGTAGCTTTAAATCATTTAATGCACTTGTGAAAAATGGTGAACAAGAAAATAAGATAACGGGCAAGCTCATCGTCCAAGAAGCCCAGCGCAACAATCGCATTAAATCAGGCGTTATGTCACCTGGGTTAGTAATATGCGCAGGTAGCGCATACATCATTACTTGCATCATACAAAAACCAGCCACCAACCAACGCCACATTAATAATCGTTGTTGTGTAAGTCGATAATTTTCTGATGCCGCCTGTGGAAAAGGTTGGTAGCCCGCTTTGGATATTGCATCCATCCACTGAGACGGTGTTGTCTCTTCTGCATCCCAAACTAAGTTTGCTTTACCACTGGCAGGATTAACCGTTGATTTAACAACACCATCAACCGCGGCTAATGCTTTCTCAACGATAAACCCACATGACGCGCAATGCATGCCTTCAATAGAAAGGCGAGACTCCCACAACCCCCCTTCTAAACTTATACTAAATGTTGACCATTCTTCAGCATTATCTAAACCTACCCATTTTGAATTGAGGTAGGCATTAGAGTTTTCTTGAATGTAGGGATCACTTAGCTGCATGCTAACAGCTTATTAACTCGACTTGACATGAATCATGTTTACGCGTTATTTGCACCAATTAAAGTAGAGCATAACTTAAGTTAGGCACCAATAAACTTAAAGAATATACACTGCTATGGCAGTGGTACATAGTATGTAAATACTGGGGTATACCCATATTAGATAGCCATCTATTGACTTTGCAAGGTTAATTCGTCCATTATTCTCTAAATTCCTTAAGAAGACATTAATTAAAATCACAATCGTCGTAATAAAAAATGTTACCACTATTAAAGAATCAATAAAGGTAATATAACCAAGTTTTGGCAGTGCATTTGATATGGAAAAATTAAAGGCAATAAATACTAATAAATTTGATCCTGCTAGGTCAATGCGTTTTGCATAATCTCGTAAAAAAAAGGTAACCCAAGACACGAGAATAATCAGCATTATTGGAATAAATATCTTTAGAGTGTAAAAGATATAACGCCGTTCCGCTTTAAAAGAGAGGGTAAAGCGCGATTTTCCAGAAGACAAGCCTGTGTCGTTGGTGATATTTGTAGAAATGCTGAGTATATTCCATTCCTCTTCACTTTGAGTATTCTCTATTATTGAGAAGTCTTCTAGTTTTTTAAACTCAAATAATCCGTTTGGTACTAATGTATCAAGATGTATTTCAAATATTTGCGTATCATATGGAAATTGTCGAAAATCAAATTTCGTTGCCTGAATAACAAACGTTCCACGTTCTAAGTAAGTAATTTCACCCTTTGGAGTTATTGTTACCACGCTATTCTGAGGTTGGGACTTACCTTGCTGGTTATCTATAATTGCGGCTGGGAAAATGGTTTTCTTTTCTACCATCAATGATTTAAAAGTAGCCTTACTTAATATCTTTATATTCGAATTTTTGCTTAGTTCATAAGCAAGCAATGGATCCGTCCACTTTGCCTTAACAGAAAGAACAACTTTGAAATTTTTCTTTTTTTCATTAATATCTATGATTTGATGAATCCGAATACCTACTTCTACTGGGATAACACTAGGAGTCGATTGATTGTTCGTTTCAGCTTGCGCGTTAGAAAAAAATACTAGAGACAATAAAAATATTGGCCAAAATATACTAAGAACCATCCCTTTTTTACCCATGTCTACAAATATCCTCTAAGATTAAAATGCAACTCTTTTTCAGTGAAGTTTAACTGCTTTAAAACAAATGTTAATAATACTATTTTAGTAGGAAAAACTATCAATACCAACTTTAATATGTCCATATTAACAATTACAACTTCAAGAAATTTATCTTCTTCTTTTTCCATCTAAATCTATATCAACATCTCTATCAAGGTGATCTTCTATATCACTCTCTAAGCGACGATCTTGGCGACGATCAACTCGGCGAATTGTTCCTGTCACACCCGTTGGACCAATTAAGTTAACACCATCATCAGTTGTTGAGGTTTCATCTACTGTAGTTACATTGCCATCCGCATCTGTAGCCGCCTCAGCAAAACTTGCACTTGCTAATAACATTGCAACTAAAATGTAAAATGAATGTTTTTTCATCATGAGTAGACTCCTAATATGCATTATTTTGTCGAAATAGCCAAGTCGCTGCTAAAGTCTTTAATATTGTAGGACAGTTGTATTTTCAACAACATCAATTTGTCTGTCTTGACTAAGCTCGATTGTATCTTCATATATGCGCCGCACTTAAAACAAATAGAGGAAAACAAAACTGGAGAGCGCCGTGTGATCGCGAGTCAACACAAACATATTTTACATTTTATTGTATTCTTAATTACCAGTATTACTTTTTAGGTGTTAAGCGTTCTATTTTAGAGCCTTGAACGCCTAACCCAAGCATTAAACCTTCCTGATTGAAGAATACTGCATAAATATCATCTTGAGTAGTGGTTGTTGTAAGTGATTTTGATACACCTTCATCAACAAGAACGACAGTTGGACCAACACCGACTTCCCATCCCTCACTTTTATTTAGATATTCTAGTGATGAATCAGTCATGAAAAATAGAGCATACCCAAAAGTTTGAGCACCAGCCTGAAAGCCATATGACGCTGCAAGCGTGCTGTAATAACCCGCTGTTTTCCCATTTTTTAGTAATGCACCTTCACCGTATTGGCCGCCAACCACGAAACCAGCTTTAAGTACATCAGGGAAAACCAGAATGCCTTTAGCGCTTTTTGCTAATTTTTTTGCTACTGGGGTAGATGCGTAAAGTGATTGCAAGCCAGTACTGACGCCATTATCAATTTCTGCCGCTGTGCGAGCTAATACTTGCAGAGAAGTTGTTGCAACTAGCATTGCAATGAGTACTTGTAATATTTTTTTTAGAAAGCGCATCAATCATTTCCTTAATTATTAAATCAATTAGCCAATAAACTTAGCTTCTTAAATTCTCACAATAGGATACTAACAATAAATTTTAATCTATGAGTAAATATTACCATTAAAACTTTGTTGACGCGGAATGCAAGTTGGAGATAATATATAATTAGTAATATTATATTATATTATCAATCAATCAATCCGGGAGCTTAAAATATGCTTAAAAAACCTATTTACTTTAGTCTAAAAAATATTCTAATTTTGGCAATACCAGTTCTACTTGTGTCATGCGCATCCTCTTCAGAGGTTGTTTCAGCTGGTAAAGACAAAGTCGCTATATCAATGAGTGATACTGATGACATTGGCGAAGCATTAGAAGTTGCCAGCGAGAAAGCGCAAGAACAATGCGATTTATCTAAAAAAACAGCTGTACTTGACCGTACTGAAAAATCAGGTCCTGAGAGTGAAGCTGGCATTGCATACTTTATATGTGAATAACTGAAATGGTTGAGATCACAATATAAGCACAACGGCGGTTCATCAACCACAAGAATTTATGGACCATCAATCTTAACCATACTACGTCAGCATAAGGTAGCTTAGTAAAAGTCAAAAAGACGAGCTTATTGCTCGTCTTTTTGACTTTTGATTGGCTAGTCAGTATTTCTCGTTGCTAGTACGCTACTGTGCTGAACTTTGCTCATCAATTGCAGTTTGATTCTGCATATCAGATCCACGTGGAGGGTACTTTTTGAGCGTCATCAAATGCTCTTGAATTATGTTTTTTGTAGGCCTAAATGCCCATATTTTTTCACCCATCCACTTTGTGTATTTGGATATTAAACGTGATAAAAAAATGAACCAACTGATTAGGAATCAATATGAATAAGCTAGACCTCTATGCATATAAGCTAATTTTAACTATCTCTTTTTTGTTGCTACTAGTAAGCTGCGGCTCTCCAGAGTTTAGTGACAATCGAGCTGCTGAATTAGCAGATAACGACGCGATGATTAAACAGCTAACTGAAAATGCAAAGGCCGCCAGAATTGAACAAATCTTCAGCGTTGATCACTCGCGAATGGCTGAAGAGTCTGATGAAGTTCTTGATGTTAGTAAGGTCATCTTTTTCAGCAACCCAGAAAATAACAGTCAAATTCTTAAGCAAGAAATTCGTGCTGGCCTAGACTTACCCTATCGAATACATGGGCACTATCTCAAGAAAAAACCATATGTAATTTATATAGGCGCTGATTTTATTAGGGTTCGCCACGGTTTAAACCAGTCAGAAGCTATTGAAAAATTTGACCAAGATATTAGCAGTCTAATCAAGGCCATACCTAGTGCGTCACCTCTGAAAATTGAGGGCCTTGTTGAAGGCTATGGAATTATTGAGTTGGAATCGGAGTTCGATTTCAAGCAAACGATAGATCAACTCAAAAGCACTATATTAGCCGAGGGTGACACCATATGGTTTCATGATATTGATTACCAACAACAAGCAAAGGATTATGGCGTTAATTTACCTACTGCTAAGTTACTTGTGTTTGGGGCGCCTGCACCTGGCGCTGCTGCCATGCGAGATTATCCCTCTATAGGATTAGATGCTTTTCCTCAAAAAGTACTTGTGTATGAGAAAAACGAAAAAGTTTTTGTGGTTTATAATGACATACCAGCGATTGCAAACTTACACTATGACGGCACTACCATAGCTCACTATGTGATTGCATATCGCCTTAAAGATACGTTATCTGACGCTATAAAGAACAGCGAATAGCAGTGGCTTAGTCATGTCTGCCTTTTAAGCAGTGTTAACAAGTTAAAAGGTATTTTTTGATAGTGTTCCGGTAACGAAGTTGTCTTAATATATAATCGCCGTCGTTTCCTACAAAAATTATTAAATACGGAGTCTGGACTTAATGGTCTTCCCAAAGAGAAAAACATAAATTATTTAAGTCACTGACTTTGATGGTGCCCCCGGCAGGCATGGAACGAAGCGTATAACCTATTAATTAGTAAAGGTTAACAAAAATTTTATTGATTTTTTATACATATTTTTATACAAAATTATCTATGTTTATTTTCACTGGTGCTTTGAATCAAAAAAAATTAGCGATTACATTTCTTTAACTTGATAAGGGTCAATTAGACTATTTGAAAGACATGTAAAACTATAGCTTCTATTAGTTAGGTGGGAATTATTTATTTAAGCCACGCATTTG
>CAZJUK010000028.1:0-19357 GCA_964549145.1 uncultured Methylophilaceae bacterium | reverse complement strand
TTCTTGGATGTACTTTGCATTACTTTTATTTGAACGTATCGCCATTTTGTTAGTTAAGCAATTAGCAGGAAATGAAAGCCCTGGTTGGCACTACTTTTGGCCAGTAATTACTGGCATGCTGCTATGGCAATTCATACGTTTTCTTTTCGGGTCAATCACACCACCGAAAAGCAACAATTAGGAACTGATAATTAGTCGTCGTCATGCGTGAAAATAGAGAGTTAAAAAACCATCAGAATGAGCTACATAGTTTTAAGCTCCGATTATTTATCCTAGCGTTACTTGTTCTGTTAGGCTTTGGCATACTCACAGCTCGTTTTTATTATCTACAGATAAGCAAGCACGAGCATTTTCAAACATTAGCAGAAAACAATCGTATTTCGATCGTGCCTGTTGCTCCTAACCGTGGTCTTATTACCGATAGAAATGGTGTAGTGCTTGCACATAATTTTTTTGTTTATACGTTAGAAATTACTCCATCCTTAATAGATAATTTAGAAAAAACGATTGCAGAAATTGCAAAACTTGTTGAGATTTCTAAATACGATTTAAAGCGATTTAAAAAATTAAAAAAAGAACGCCATAAGTTTGAAACTATTCCATTAAGAACACATTTAAATGAAGTTGAAGCGGCAAAGTTTGCAGCAAATCGGTTTCGGTTTCCTGGTGTAGATATCAAATCACGTTTGTTTCGCCATTACCCCAATAAAGCTTTAGGCTCCCATATCGTTGGGTATATCGGTAGAATTAATGATAAAGACATCGTACGATTTAAAGAGAAAAACCTGCTATCAAACTACAAAGGTTCTGATCATGTCGGCAAAAGTGGTATAGAGCAGTCTTATGAAAAAGAATTGCATGGCACGACAGGTTTTCAACAAATTGAAATTAACGCCGATGGCAAGGCCGTGCGGATCCTTACTTCTACTGCAGCGATACCTGGCAATAACTTAACTTTATCAGTAGACATCAAATTACAAGAAATTGCAGAAAAAGCCTTTGGCGATAGGCGCGGCGCGCTGGTGGCAATAGAACCTAATACAGGCGAAGTGCTTTCTTTAGTAAGTATGCCATCTTTTGATCCTAATCTTTTTGTTGATGGCATCGATATTTATAATTGGCGCTTACTTAACGAATCCTTAGACAGACCTCTAATTAACCGTCCTCTGCGTGGCGTATACCCTCCTGGCTCAACCTTTAAACCTTTTGTTGCACTCGCTGGCTTAGAGGCTGGCAAACGCAAACCGCCGTATAAAATTATTGACCCAGGATACTTCAAACTACCTAATAGCACCCATCGTTATCGCGATTGGAAACCTGGTGGGCACGGCTTTGTTGACATTAAACGTGCCATTACGATTTCTTGTGATACTTTTTTCTATGGTCTCGCCATTGAATTAGGTATTGATAAGTTATCTAGCTTTGTTCGACATTTTGGTTTTGGTGAAAAAAGTGGCATTGATATTAAAGGCGAAAATTCTGGCTTATTACCAACAAAAGAATGGAAATATAGACGCTTTAAACAGCCTTGGTATACTGGAGAAACTGTTATCGTTGGCATCGGTCAAGGTTACACTTTAACAACACCTATGCAACTTGCCCATGCTACCGCTATGCTTGCTAACGGTGGCACTTCTATGAAGCCAAAACTTGTTAACATCATTGAAAATAGTAAAACAGGCATAATAAATACTATAAAACCAGTATCAACTGAAAAACTGTCGCTAGACCCTGAAAATCTTGAAATTGTTAAACAAGCTATGATTGATGTCTCTTTACCGGGCGGCACTGCAGCAAGAGCATTGGCAAATGCAGAATATAGTGTCGCGGCAAAAACGGGTACAGCACAGGTGATTGGCATAAAGCAAAACGAACGCTATAACGAAAAAAATATTAACGAACGCCATCGTGACCATGCGTTATTTATATCCTATGCACCTGCTGAAAATCCTAAAATTGCGCTTGCTGTGATAGTAGAAAATGGCGGTCATGGCGGATCAGCTGCAGGCCCTATTGCACGCAAAGTGATGGATTATTATTTATTAGGCAAAGAACCAATAGAAGAAAAACCAGTTAGAGTGGTTAAAAAGAAACCGACAGAAGCTAATAATGACCTCGAAAATATTACTGCAGGGGTTCAGGCACAATGATTAATGACTTTATTGGCAGCCTGCTTAAACACATTGATTCATTCTTAATGGGTTGCTTACTGTTCACTTTACTTGTCGGATTGTTGGTGCTTTATAGTGCCTCTGGACAAAATTTTGACCGTGTCAATGCGCAATTGATTAATATTGGTATCGCAATCACTGTCATGTTAATTGCCGCTAATATTCAACCACAGCATTTAGAACGCTTAGCATTACCTTTATTTTCGTTTGGTGTTTTATTGTTAATTGGGGTCGCCTTATATGGCGATATTAGCCACGGCGCAAGACGTTGGTTAAACCTAGGCTTGATTAAAATACAACCTTCAGAATTAATGCGGATTGCTGTACCAATGACGCTCGCTTGGTTTTTTTCAAAACGTGAATCGAGCCTATCTGTTTTAGACTTTTTAACTGCTGCCATTATATTATTTATTCCTGTCATCTTAATCATGAGGCAGCCAGACTTGGGCACATCGCTGCTAGTAACCGCATCAGGATTATTTGTCATTATTCTTGCTGGACTAAGCTGGAAATTTATTGCTGCTGCATTCATTGGTGTTGCTAGTTTAGCGCCTATATTTTGGTCGTTGTTACATGATTATCAGCGGCGGCGCATTCAAATTCTTTTTGACCCGTCACAGGATCCACTTGGCTCTGGTTATCACATCATTCAATCAACGATTGCTCAAGGTTCAGGCGGTCTTACAGGTAAGGGTTGGCTTAATGGCACGCAATCCCAACTCGACTTTCTACCTGAACGTACCACCGATTTTATATTCGCCGTGTTTAGCGAGGAATTTGGTTTGATAGGTAACCTTTTATTGTTATTACTATTCGGATTAATTATTTTTCGAGGTGTCGTCATCGCATCTCAAGCCAGAAGCGTTTTTTCAAGATTATTAGCCGGTAGCATTACGCTTACATTTTTCACTTATACTTTTGTCAATATAGGCATGGTGAGTGGCATATTGCCAGTTGTCGGAGTGCCACTACCATTAATTAGTTATGGTGGCACATCAATGGTCACTATTTTAATTGGATTCGGCATTTTAATGAGTATTCAGACACATAAAAAATTAATGTCTTCAGGATAGAACATACATGAAAAAAACGTACTTTTTGATTTTTTTACTTACGCTTGGTTTATCTGCTTGCGGTGGCAGCGGTTCGGTAAAGCCGAGCGAATCAACAAAAACGTCTAAAAGCAAAGATGGTGGTTATTATCTTGATGATGGTCCGGAAGTGAATCTGCCAGCAAACATAGACAGCATCCCTGATGCGATTCCTAAAGATGAGCCACTGCAAAAGTATTCAAACAGACCATACAAAGCATTAGGGAAAACCTACTATCCAATAAAGTCGTCAAAAAACTATAAAGCCCGCGGCATCGCCTCTTGGTATGGCAAACGCTACCACGGCAGAAAAACTGCTAGTGGTGAAGTTTACGATATGTATAGCATGACTGCTGCACATACAGTACTGCCACTGCCAAGCTACGTAAAAGTGACTAACGTAAGTAATGGTCGGTCAGTCATTGTGCGCGTTAATGATAGAGGCCCTTTTAAACACGGTCGAGAAATCGATCTATCGTATGCAGCAGCTTATAAACTGCGATTAATCGAACAAGGTAGTGGAGAAGTAGAAGTTGAAGCAATAACGCCAAGCCAGTTTAATAAACAACCAAATAATATTCAGATTGCCCCATCAAGCTCTGCCGGCAATGCAAGCAGTATAATTAAAAATAATGATGATACTGTCACATCAAACCAATATTACATTCAGGCAGGCGCTTTCAGTAATGAAACTAATGCTGCAAATTTATTGCAAAAAATTAAAGCAATAAACAGTAATCAAAGTACTAAAATTGTGCGCGTGTATAATAATGGTTTGCATAAGTTAACCATTGGCCCGTATGGAAATCGACAAGACGCGGAACAATTTGCTAACCAAATTAATCAACAACTCAACACACCAACTCTCATTAATCAAAAATAAACGATTCTAAATACAACACTATGCGCCTTAAAAATTTACTACTTATTTCCTTAATATTATTTTCTCAACTCGCTTGGTCAAAAGCGCCACCTTCACCGACTCTTGCGGTTAACGCTTATTTACTAAAAGACTTTAATAGCAATACAGAAATCGTCGCTTATAAGCAATCTGAGCGTGTTGAACCAGCATCGCTAACTAAAATCATGACGGCTTATATTGCATTCGATGCTATTCAACAAGGCCTATTAACATTAGAACAAAATATTCCAGTTAGTGAGAAAGCTTGGAAAGCTGAAGGCTCTAGAATGTTCATTGAGCCAAATAGACCGGTGACAGTAGACGAGTTATTACATGGACTTATCATTCAATCAGGTAACGATGCTGCAATTGCTTTAGCTGAAGCAATTGCGGGTAGTGAAACGCAATTTACCGTGATGATGAATGAGCAGGCAAAAAAACTTGGCCTAAGCAACACAAGCTATGAAAACTCAACTGGCCTACCAGGCAAAGAACATTATACAACCGCGAATGATTTAGCATTATTGGCAGAGTCTTTAATTAAAGACTTCCCTCTAGAATACCGCCGTTTATACTCTGTCAAAGAATACACTTACAATAAAATTAAACAGCTGAACCGCAATCGTCTATTATGGCTAGACTCGAATGTAGATGGAATGAAAACAGGTCACACTCAAGCTGCAGGTTACTGTCTAATCTCAACGGCAAAACGTAAAGACACAAGATTAATTGCTGTTGTACTTGGTGCAGTATCAGAAGCTATGCGTGCATCGGAAAGTCAAAGGTTACTTAATTATGGCTTTCAATTTTATGAATCAACTTTGGTTTATAGTGAATCGCAGCCTATTAGTGCAATCCCCGTTTATAAAGGTCAAGATAAAACGCTGATGACAACAATGAATAAAGACTTTTATTTATCCTTAGCAAAAGGCGATTATCCACGTGTAAAAGCTAATATGGTTAGTAAGCAACCTTTGATTGCGCCAATTAAAAAAGGTGACGAAGTTGGTAAAATTACTTTCACCCTAGATGATAAAGTGATTGCCGAAGAGAAATTAATCGCATTAAAAGCTGTAGGCAAAGCAGGGTTTTTCCGCAGAGTTACCGATAGTATTAGACTGTTACTTCAATAATAATGGTAAAAATGGACCCACAAACTGCTCAAGAATCCTTGATTGAGTATCCGTGTGACTTCCCCATCAAAGTCATGGGGGAAACGCATGATACTTTTTCTCAGATCATTATCGAAATAATAAAAACTCACTCACCTTCGTTTAATGCAAGCAACATAGAGATGCGCGCGAGCAGTGGCGGAAAATATATAAGTTTAACTTGTTCATGCCACGTTGAGTCCAAACCACAATTAGACAATATATACCGCGCACTCACTAGCCATGATTTGGTTAAGTACGTATTGTAGTTAATTTGTGTATGGAAATTATTCCGCGCAAACTTGGGGCTACAGATTACCAAGAAACACTTACAAAAATGCAAGTGTTTACAATGAATCGTAACTCAGAAACCCCAGATGAGCTTTGGTTAACCGAACATAGTAGCGTTTACACACTTGGGCTAAATCGTCGTAATGTACGTTTACCAGCAAACAATATCCCTGTAGTCAGAGTCGACAGGGGTGGCAAAATTACTTATCACGGGCTCGGCCAAATCATCATTTATTGTTTGATTGATTTAAAACGACGTGAATTAAAAATACGTACCTTAGTAGATATCATGGAATCTAGTGTCGTTGATTTACTCCAACTATTCCATATCAAATCCAGCACGAAAAAAAATGCACCAGGCATCTACGTAAATACAAAAAAAATTGCTTCGGTTGGATTACGAATAAAAAATAATTGCTGTTATCATGGCCTAAGCGTCAATGTAGATATGGATTTATCGCCTTTTAATGCAATTGACCCCTGTGGATATGCGGGTTTAGAAGTAACACAAACTAAGGATCTAAATATCTCGTTATCAATAGCGCAAATAAGCGATAAGCTATTAGATATATTAAAAGACAAACTCGAAACATTCAAACCATGACTCAAACCAAAACAGCTAGACCAAAAAAAATTGCCGGCGTAAAAGAGATTGATGCGGAAAAAACTTCCCGTATTCCAATTAAAATTATCCAACAACCAATGTTGCGTAAACCAAAATGGATACGCATGAAAGCGCCTAATAGCAAGCGATTTCGTGAAATTAAAAAGGCAGTGCGTGATAATAATTTGCATACTGTTTGTGAAGAAGCTAGCTGCCCAAATATAGGCGAATGCTTTAGTGGGGGTACGGCCACCTTTATGATTTTAGGGGATATTTGTACACGCCGCTGCCCATTTTGTGATGTGGCACACGGGAAGCCTTTGCCGCCTGATGCAAAAGAACCAGAAAACCTTGCACGCACAATTGCACAGATGCGGTTAAATTATGTGGTGCTAACTAGTGTCGACCGTGATGATTTATTAGATGGCGGTGCGCAACATTTTGTCGATTGCATTAAGGCTGTGCGTGAGGCATCGCCTGATATAAAAATTGAAATATTAGTACCTGATTTTCGTGGCCGTTTAGATCGTGCATTAGCGGTTTTACACCAAGCACCACCTGATGTAATGAACCATAATTTAGAGACAATTCCTCGGCTTTATAAGCAATCACGCCCGGGTTCTGATTATCAAAACTCGCTCACATTGTTAAAAACATTCAATGAAATGTATCCAGATGTACCGACTAAATCGGGTCTCATGGTAGGCCTTGGTGAAACAGATGATGAAATTTTACAAGTCATGCAAGATTTACGCTCACACAACGTGAGCATGCTCACTTTAGGTCAATATCTTCAACCTAGCATGCACCACCTACCTGTCATGCGCTATGTTGAACCTGAAATATTTGATATGTTTAAGCAAAAAGCGGATGCAATGGGCTTTAATAATACAGCAAGTGGCCCAATGGTAAGGAGTAGCTATCATGCAGACTTACAAGCCAGTGACGTTATTTAATAACGCTATAAGTTTGTGCCTTTATTTTTTAAATAATTAAATTTGAGAATCATATGGTTGTTCCACACTTAACGACAGCACTCAACGGCCCTTTACTAGACTTAGAAAAAAGCATGCTTAAAGCCATGCCAGAGATTGAACATTGGTTTCGTTGTCAGTGGTTAGAACATGCTTGCCCTTTTTATGCATCTGTTGATTTGCGTAATAGTGGGTTCAAATTGGCGCCAGTTGATACTAATTTATTCCCAGGTGGCTTTAATAATTTAAATCCAGAGTTTCTAAGCTTAAGTGTACAAGCGGCAATGGTTGCCATAGAAAAAATATGTCCTGAAGCACATCGTTTACTTATCATTCCTGAAAACCATTCACGCAACACCTATTATTTACGTAACGTGGTTGAGCTTAGCAAACTATTAAAAGCGGCAGGCTTAGATGTGCGCATTGGTAGCATTTCACCTGATATTACAGAGCCCACAATTTTAGAAGCACATGATGGTCATGAATTGTTGCTAGAACCTGTGGTACGTGAAGGTAATCGTATCAAACTTAAAAATTCTGAGATGGGTGATTTTGATAGCTGCGCTATTTTGCTTAATAACGATTTATCAGCTGGCATACCTGATATTTTAGTTAATTTAGAACAAAATCTAATTCCACCTCTTCATGCTGGTTGGAGCACCCGTAGAAAATCGAATCACTTTTCTGCCTATAATAAAGTGGCTGAGGATTTTGCTAAATTACTGGGCATTGACGAATGGTTAATTAACCCTTACTTCGAAACCTGCGAAGATATTGATTTTAATGCACGCACTGGGGAAGAGTGTTTAGCATTAAAAGTGGGACAACTGCTAGCTAAAATTAAAATAAAATATGACCTCTATGATATTAAACAGGAACCTTTTGTTATTGTAAAAGCGGATGCTGGGACTTATGGCATGGGTATTATGACAGTAAAGTCGCCTGAAGAAGTGCGTGGCCTAAATCGTAAAGCACGTAAAAAAATGTCAGTCATAAAAGAAGGTTTGCAAGTCTCTGATGTGATTATTCAAGAGGGTGTTTATACCTTTGAAAGCATAGATGATGCCGTCGCAGAGCCTGTTGTTTACATGATGGACCATTTCGTTGTTGGTGGCTTTTATCGTGTGCATACTAACAAAGGTGCGGATGAAAACTTAAATGCACCTGGTTCAAGTTTTTCACCACTTGCTTTTGAAAAGCCATGTAGCTTACCAGACTGTACTGATGCGCCAGATACTATCCCTAATCGGTTTTATGCCTATGGTGTCGTAGCAAGATTAGCATTGGTTGCAGCAGCTATAGAGCTCGAAGAAACTGACCCGCTTAATCAAGAAGTTAATGAACATTAAAACAAAAAAACCTTGCCATGAAATTACTCTTTATTCTAGACCCAATTAATCGTCTAAATATTAAAAAAGACACAAGTGTCGCAATCATGCAAGAAGCAGCCAAACGCGGACATGAACTTTATGTTTGCACACAACATGACCTATTTTTACGTAACCAAACTGTCAAATTAAATGTACAAAAATTTGCGTTTGCACAAGGTGAGTCTTGGTACAAAGTTGACCAGTCTACTGAAATGCACCCTAGCGATTTTGATGCAATTTTAATGCGCAAAGACCCACCATTTGATAATGAATATCTTTACAGTACTTACTTACTAGAATTAGCCAGCGAGCAAAATGCTCGTGTGTTTAATGAGCCAAGCGCAGTACGTGGCTGGAATGAAAAGCTATCAGTTGCCAAGTTTCCTCAATTTGCACCTGAATTCCTAGTCACTAATAATCACGATTTAATTCGTGTGTTTTTAGCGCAGCAAAAGGATATTATTTTAAAACCACTGGATGGCATGGGTGGGACCAGTATCTTTAGGTTAACTGAAAACGATCCTAATATTAGTGTGATTTTAGAGACTATTACCAACTTTGGTCAAGAAACCATCATGGCGCAACAATATCTACCTGCTATTAAACAAGGTGATAAACGCATCATTGTAATTGATGGCGAACCATTGCCTTACTCGCTTGCACGCATCCCAAAAGACGGCGAAACACGTGGTAATTTAGCAGCAGGGGGTAAAGGTGTAGCCCAAGTGTTAACAGCGCGTGATCTCGAAATTGCCACTACAATTGGCAAAACACTTAAAACCAAAGGGCTAACCCTTGTCGGTCTTGATGTCATTGGGGATTATGTAACCGAAATCAATGTCACTAGCCCAACGGGGATGGTAGAACTAGCGGCACAAACAGATTGTAAGCCTGCAGCAGTTTTGGTTAATGCCTTAGAAAAACTAACTCACACAATTTAACAGCAAAGCTTTAGGCTATCTGGCGTTATAGTAGCGCTAGCGTTATAGTAGCGCCTATGCGCACTATTCTTATCGTATTTTTTGCAACGCTTATTGCTAGTTGTACACCTAAAGAACCTCTCTACAATACTCAAAGTTACGTATTCGGTACCTTAGTCGACATTTCTATTTTTGGCGAAACTGAAATACGTGCGCAACAAATTTCAAGCGAAATTTTCGGAATTTTTCAAACACTCCATACACGCTTACATGCCTGGCAACCGAGCGAGTTAAAAACACTCAACGACGCTTTTGCTAAAGGTAAAGCACCCATTAAAGTGAATGATGACATTGCCCAAATGATACGCCATGCTACTCAACTTTATATTCAATCAAATGGGAAATTTAATCCCGCAATTGGTAGATTAATTAATACTTGGGGCTTCCAACAAAATGAGTTTAAAGCGCAAGCAATTAACAAAAAAAAGATCAAAAAGCTAGTCACAGCACAAGCAAAAATGACTGATATAGTCATAGAAAATAACATGGTTTACAGCAATAACACTAGCGTACAACTCGACTTAGGCGGCTATGCAAAAGGCTATGCGCTAGATATAGCAATTCAGCACTTGAAAAAACGAGGGGTCAAACACGCACTGATTAATATTGGTGGCAATATTATTGCACTTGGCCAACACGGAAAAAAACCTTGGCATGTTGGTATTCAACACCCGAGAAAACCAAATGCAATTGCCACGCTCGATTTAGCCAGTGGCTGGGCAATTGGTACCTCTGGTGATTATCAACGCTATTTTATGCTTGATGGGCAACGTTATTGCCATATTATTGATCCTGACTCGGGTTATCCTTCTTCTGGAACTCAATCTGTCACCATACTCATCCCACCACAAACACAAGCTGGCGTATTGTCTGACGTTGCTTCCAAACCTATATTTATCGCTACGAATAATGCACGTTTACAAGCTGCAAATGCAATGCAAATTAATCAATTCTTAATTATTGAGTCTGAAAAAAATATACTGATTAGCCCTGCAATGTCAGAGCGCATTCATTGGATTGATAACGATGCTAAAAAAAATGCAATGATTCTCTATGAAAGAATGCAATGAACTTTCAATTCTCTAAAAGCAAACCAATGCTTGGTGATTATCTAGTCATACTTATTAGTATGGTCATTATTGCTTACTTATTTCAACAACTTTGGACAAACACCCCTGCAAGGAAACTACAAATTAGACAAGCAGATAAAATTATTGGTTCTTATGATTTGAATCAAGTACGCCAATTAAAAATACATGGTCGGTTAGGTGACTCAATGATTAGCATAGAAAATGGCAAAGTACGTTTTAAACACTCACCATGCATCAATCAATATTGTGTTCATCAAGGCTGGCTTAACCGTTCTGGACAAGTTGCTATATGTTTACCAAACCAAGTTAGCTTGCAATTAACAGGCGCTCAAAAGGTCTACGACTCGCTCAATTATTAACTCAATGCCAAACATCAACACCACAAAAGAAGACCACCGCATTGCCAAGCTGACAGCGTTAGCGATCGGCTTGCATATCATTGAAGCTGTTTTCCCCTCACCATTACCTGGCGTAAAGCCTGGCATTGCTAACATTGTCACTTTATATGTATTAGTTAATTATGGTTTTGGCACTGCGGCATGGGTTAGCTTATTACGCGTATTTGCTAGCAGCTTATTATTGGGTAACTTTTTATCGCCCACCTTTATACTCAGCTTATCTGGTGCCTTATTTAGTTTAGCGATGCTTTATTTAGCGCAGTATTTACCCAAAAAATATTTTAGTGTTATTACACTGAGTATATTAGCGGCATTCGCGCATATTACAGGGCAGTTAATCATGGTCAGACTTTGGCTCATTCCAAATGCAGGGGTAGCATATTTAATTCCAATTTTTGCTTTGGCAGCATTGGTATTTGGTGTAATTAACGGTCTAATAACTATTCAGCTATTAGAACAGTTAGGTCTTAAAAAGAATAATTTAAAAACTTAAAATTTCCAAACAATAAAAAAGAGCGCCACTGCCGCTCATTTTTATTGTTTAAGTAAAGTCAAATAAACTATTCAACAATTTCACGCCATATTGATCTTTTTAGCTGGAAACCACCAGCTGCAGGATTTTCTGGTTTTTCTCTAAACTTAAATTGTCCCAGCGAATCAGAACTACCACTTATTTGTCTACCATTGACTGTAAGACCAATAAGTCCCGTGATTAGCGAACCCTGCTGTTGGCCTACTGGCGCTCCTGCAATAATAGTGCCGCCTGTCTTATAATTAAAATCATAGACCCAACTGTAACCATCAGGTTGACAAGCAGTAGATTCTGGAATGGTCGTTGCTAAGGTCAAAACACCATTCACAAAATCGGCATCCACATTTTGACGTTCTCTAGCATCAGGAAAATCGACATACCAACCTCTGACTGCAGTAAGGTCCACCGCATTAGAAGTAATAATTCTTTGCTCTGAATTATTTGGATCTACTGAGAGAACCTGTGGAACCAACGATGAACGTGGATTAGTAAGTGTTGCCGTAATTGCATCGTAATCTGTTATCCCATATAGACTTTGGATACCATTAGTAGTTAGATCAGTAATTTCTAAGTACTTACCCGTGCCTACCAATACAATTCTCTTGTCATTTACAATCCCAATACTTGGACTAACAGTAATTGGTTGTGGGCCACTAGGTCCTGTTAAGGTCGCAAAGTTCAGAGCCGTATTATCAGCAATATTAAACCGCCATAGATTTCCTACTAAATCTCCAGCATAAACAAAAGTGGTTGTATTGTCTTGAGTAGCTCTGGCTACAACAGACCTAGTCTGTGCCAAGCCGCTGGGTGCGCTTGTATTGCCTACATTGGTTGAAATAGTATTTAATTTTGTTCCAGTCGTTGCATCCACTACAAACAAACGCCCAACACCATCACCACCAGCATATTGATTAGTAGTTTTGAATGCACTAGTATTGTAAAAGTTATCGTTATCAGGAATATTGTTGTAGCCTGATGTAAACAATACTACCCACTTACCATCGCTAGCTCTTTTAGTAATTGTCGGCTTACCAAAACTATAGCCCAAATTAACATCCCCACTTGATGCATTTGCATCGAACTCCCAAAGCAAATTTGGCGTGGAAGGATTAGTAATATCTAATGCATAGTAGCCCCTACCACCTGATTGTAAGCTACCAATCAAAATAGTTCTCCAGTTGCCAGAGCCTGCTGCGGCACAATTGCTGATACATATATCAGCGACAGTTTGATCACCGTTTACAAAGAAACTATGTTTATTAGCGTAATTACTATCTGCTAACTTCCACATATTAGGTATTACCATACTAGGTACATATGCCCAAAGCTCTTCTAAAGTATCAGCGTTAAATGCGTGTAGCATGCCATCATTAGAACCCACATAAACAACAGCTTGCCTACTTGATTGAGCCGTTTTGAAAGCTTGGTAGCCTGGGTCACTGAAGTTCAGAGCAGGCCCTCCAATATAATTCGGGTCAGAGTTAACTAAATCGCCTAATAGCGCTTGGCGATTTCGAAATAACTTCTCATCGGGATTAGTAGCGCCTTCATCAAAAGTCACATCGCCTTTTAAATAATCAACTAACTTATCACCCGAAAGGTTAGCTATTTGTGCTGCTGAGTATGAAGATGCTTGCGTTAAATTAGCAAATAAAAATGATGGACTAAATGTTGTTTGTTGTGCGGCATTTAAATTATTAAAATCAAAAGGTTGCAGCACTCCCCCATTATTAAATAAAATATTTCTTGTCGCTTGGTTTTTTAATACACCAGTACAACTTGTTGCCACAGACACTTTACAGTCCGTACCAACTAAAGTACCAGAGCAAGTTAAAGGATCCGTCACTCCTGGTGTCACACAACTGTAAGTGCCATCCCCATTGAGCTCCACAGTACCCGGAGCATTGCAACTGCTTGACACCACCACATCTTCAACACAAGCTGCTGCTGTAGGCTCTAGACTAAGGGTTGCAAGATTAAGCTTACGTTTTTGTAAATTACCAGTCCAACTACCAGTATTATAGGTTGTCAGGTAGAAGAAGTCTGTGGCTCCCGAAACTGGATTTAGAGAAGTAGCTGCTGCTGCTGCACCACCACCAAGTCTTACAGAAACTGATGCAATAGCATTTTTTAGTTGCTGCACAAGCTCAGTAGGCTTTTTGGCGCTAAAATAAGTACCATCACCATTCACTGCTGCGTGCCACAAATCATCTACTGTTGTAATATCATTACCATTAGTACTTGGTCTTGGCCAGTTTTTAAGGCCTGCTTTAATATCAGAAAAATCTCCACTAGCTGCCGTTTTATAATCAGTAGTATGGGCAAGCACGCCATCGACACCTAAGCCTAATGTCATCGTCACCATCGTTTGTTTTTCATTTGGTGCGGGGCCACCACCAGCACCGCCTGAAGGCGACTCACAAACGCTGGTTCCCAAAGCGCCTGTGCAATTACCCAATGCTGCTGTACGTAGATCGGTATCTCGGTAATATTTAGAGGTGTCTGCTAAATTGTTTGATGAGCTAGATGGCCCTTCATAGTATGGAGCTAATGCTGGTGCAGAATCTTGATTGCCCATTGTGCTGCCATCCAATTTCACACCCCCAGCACTATTCCAAAAACCATCCGTGGTTAATAACGTAAAGTTCTGCTGACATTCAAATTCCATTGGGTCGGTAAATGTGCCGCCAAGTGTTTCTTTTTTTGCATAAATTCGACCTGCTTGTGATAAAGCTCTGCGTAAAGGTGTACCGCCACTGGTTGGCGAAGCAAAAAGATTGCTATACCAAGCCGCTTTGTGTGCTGTAGTAAACGTATCAATATTTAAGCGCTGAGAGCTATTGTTAATAGTCATATAGCCTAGTTTGAAATCATCACCAACGTCTCTAAAAGCAAGACTGGTTGATGATTTCATCATTAAATCTCGAACACGATAATAGGCATACCAGTTTGCATAATTTTCCATTTCTTCTACATAAGTACATGTCGTTGCTACACAATCAGTTCTTTCAGGTGCTTTAACTGCTAGGCCAGGATATGGATAGCTATTATTGGCAGATGTTATGGTGGTTTGAATTCGCCCCCCAAGTACTGCAGGTGGGGCTAAAAATGCTGTGGTTGTAGCACTTAAGTTACCGTTGCTCCATGTTATTACTGGTGTGGCAGTGGTTGGTGAGGGCGCAAAAATTGTGACTGTTGCTCCATTTGAAGTTGCACTATAACCACTGACTGTGCAATTTCCCTGAACACCACCAGTACAATCATTTATTCTATTTCTGGTTCTATTTGCAAGACCATTTAAGCTGTTAGTTTGGCCAGTTCTTCGTCTCATAATCTCTTGCCCATTCACTCTAAGTGTTCTAACTCTTGGTGTAGAGCTAGCAGAAGTGAAAGTAACCGTGGCTATTGGCACAGTCGCTCCGCCAGCTACAGCTGGTGCACGTAAATTAGTAAATCCAGTAATTCTAGTTGCTTGACAAGCGTTAGGTGCTGGGTTTGGCGTATTAGTAGTATTTGCATTAGCTGCACTATTACACCAACGGATTGGTGCAGGAAATTGATATGTCGCAGAAGGGACTGTTTGTGTATTACAGTCCTTTAAGTCAGCTTTCTTACAAAACTCAGTAGGCAACGTCACATAAAAATTTGGCGCACCAAAAGTACCAATAGAGTTAGTGTAGTTCTCAAGGTTTGTTGTTGAAGTACTTCTAAAAGGATTTCTTTTAACTCTTTGCCAATTAGGCTTGGGGTTGCCATTTGCTCCAGTAGCTGTTGATAAACCTGCCTGGCTCGGATAGGTAGCAATATCTATACCTGCAGCGGTGAAATTAACCGGAGGCAAATATTGGACTGCAGGGTTATAAGCCAACGCATTATAACTTGAGTCAAGCTCAAAGGTATTATTCGCATTCGCCCAATCTGGCATATAGTCTCTGCCCATACTGCCAGAATCATCCATTATATATAGTAAATTAGGCTTAATAATAGATGGTGTACTGTTGGCCAAAGGCGCAGAAGCGAAATCTATTGGAGCCATAGCATAAACTGAACTCGAAAAACTAATGCTTGCGACTAAAATCAGTTTAGCAATATTACTCAAGTTTAGAGAATAGTTTTTGTCATAAAACTTCATAATGTAACTCCTTAATAAGCATAAGCTTGCACATAAGTAACTGTTTTGTTTTTTGGGCCCGTGACTCTAACCGTTACCCGATACATCGGACTACCGTCTTGTGCCGTATTTGCGGGAGCTTGATAACCAATATTTTCTGCATTCGGTGGCGCTGGCTTCGAACCAAATAAGCAATGTGGGGGAGTATCCCCTGGATTATCATTTCTTAAACACATCCTCTGAACAATATATCGAAGCGTATTACCATCACTTGTATTCGCTGGTATTTCCACACTATTCGCATTATTCCAAGTAGCGTTATTTCTAAGCACAGTTTGATCATCTAAGTTTATTTCAGCGAAACCACCGGGAGGATCACGAAGATCTGGCACAGTAGCGTGATAACCTTGTGCAATAATATTATTGTTTAAAGTATTTAAATTTCCTGCAGCAGCCATACCTTCCAACCAAGTGAGCGCTGCTTCAGCCCCTCTATCTGCAGCAATCACTGCTGATTGCTGGAGTGCTAAATTGCCTGAAATAACCGTATTAGTATCTACAGATCTTATTAGCGCTGCGGCTGCTAATGACATCACAACTAAAGCAACTAAAGCAATAAATAACACAACGCCAGTTTGATAAATTTTATGTGGTAATTGGCGCATTATAGTACAGCCTCTCTTGACCAAATCATGTTGCGCAGCGGAATAATAGTTTCAAACACACGATAACGATAACGCTGCCAATCTGGTAATGCTGCAAGACTAATCAGTGGCGCTACGGAACCATTAAGAGGCGCCCAAGCGATTGGTGCAGCAGCGGTTACATTTTCTCTTTCTAAAAGTCCATTTCTTAAGACAATGGCAAGCCTAATGGCTTTTATTCGATTACGGTTAACCACAGTTGGATTATTCCAACCACCCGCCGCATCTGCATCTACCCAATTAGTTACATTGTTTTGTCCAGGGGTAGTTGATATTCCATACTGGACTTGCATAGTAACAACCTCAGATACAATAGGCTGGCCATTTAATTGCAACTGATTATTGACAACTTGGAAAGTATAGCTTTGCCAATCACCCATACATGTAATTCTAGATATGTCATCCGGATTTGGCCCTGGAGTCAGCGCTGCAATATTAGTTTGCGGTAGCACACTAAGCACAAGTTGCTGAGGAGTGCCCGTAGCGCCTGAAGGTGCTGCAGTACCTATAACACGATCAATCATTGCTATATCACATGTGACTCCTTTTTGAATCAAGGCAATGTCATCATTCGCATTAGCTAAATCCGTATTTGCATCAATATCACAACCCATGGTGCTTTGGACAGTTATTCCTGTAGTCGTAGGATTGGTAGCGCTAATAATTTCAGTAGGCAAGCCGCCCATTGCGTTTGTGCTATAACGCACTGTCAGCCTATCACTAGCGTTCGCAGTTGCTGCATCCTGAATGGCAACTGGGAATATATTATGAACATTACCTGAAACTGGGTCTACAAAGTCTGGAAAGACATCACACCGAAGAGGATTATCTAATGGACTTGCCATAGGTAATGGCATGCCATAGCCAGCCATTTGTACATTACGCTGAATTGTTGCTAAAGCGATAGTGCCGTTAGTTTGCGCATCTGCGTTACCAGATGTTGTTCTTTTTTGACCTTCAAAAGTTGAAAATACCTGCATGATCACTAATGTTGCAAGCAAGCCAATGACCAAGCCAACCATAATTTCAACCAAGCTAAAACCATTTTGTCGAAAATTAATTTTGTTATTACCAAGCATCATTTGCTCCTTCAATTCTAGCGTTAGCTACAAAAGCATGCTGATCAGTATTACCTGGTAAAGTCCAATTAACAGTGACAGTGACTAGACGATTCCCATCAACTGCCACCGATGTTGTACCACCAGGCAACTGTGGAGCAGCAACACTGGCAATGTAACCAGCAAGACTGATTCGATTATCAGTATTGAGCCAAATTTCACTGAGTCTTTGTTGTGCTATGAATGCGGCTTCAGCACGATATTTTGCATCATCAGTATTTTTAATCATGACAGCCTGCAAACCAGCCAGTGCAAGAATGCCTACAGAAAAAACAAGAACAGCTATTAAGGATTCCAGCAGGACTAGCCCTTTTTGAGATGCTTTCGAAGCGATTTGGAATTTATTCATAATATTTACCTAAAAATTAGCAACGCCTCGGATCATTACCTGTACTTGATAAGGCCGGATCACAGGTTTTAATTGTGCCACCTAAGCCTATTTGCACTGTTAAGTCTCGGCTGCCCGCCAAAGCATTATTAGTAATAGCTACTTGGCCGCCTGCTGCTGGGCTTATTAATATACCAAAACCATTAAATACATATGGGCCTGCATTAGCTTCAGTGATTGTTAAATTTGTGCCTGCCCCTTCTCCGGCAGAACGGCTTTGAATCGTCGTTGCATTGTTTACCGATGGGCAAGAACCGCCGCCCGCTGGACTTGTGCAAACTGACCAAGCTGGGCCTGCTCTAAAATCAAACTGAACGCGTGCGTTTCTACTCACTGCCTCAGATCTGGCTAGTTGCAGCCCAGCCTGAATGGATTCAGCCGCTGTTCTAATTTTGGTATTTTCTATCATTTGCTGATAACTAGGAATAGCGAATGAAGCAAGGATGCTAAATAAGGCAACGGCTACCATCAGCTCTATCAAAGAAAAACCAACTTGTTTCACAGAAAAAAACATCTAGCAACTGCCTGTTTTTGAAGTCAACCAACAGCCAGCTCCCGTATTACCATGGAATGTTGAATTCTTATCATTCGCCTCATCTACATCAAATGAAAAGCCAACCATTGTGCCTGCACCTGTAGCAGCTAGTGTATATGTTGTTGCAGTCTGCGTCGTGCATGCATAAGTAAAGAAGACTGCACCGCTTGCAGGTGCGCATAACCCGCCTGCATAAGTTCGATTATCTTGAAAGTATTGCTCCATTTGAATACGTAAATCTGCTAAGTTGGATGTTGCTTCAGCAGCTCTCGCTCGCTCTACGTAATCACTATAACTAGGCAATGCAAGTGAAGCGAGGATGCCTATAATGGCTACCACAATCATTAATTCAACAAGTGTGAAACCCCGCTGTAACAATCTATTCTGGTTCATATTCAAAAACCTTTTATCTAAGTTAGACACATCATGCCAATAATCTTTATCGATTGTCTAGTAGCATCCGATAATCGGCAATATATTAAGAATAAGCGGTAAAAAATCCTTCTGCTCATGCTTATGAAACATTAATGATAAAATGTTTCATTCAATACATTTGATGGCTAAAATGAACATGGGAAGAAAAATATTGACGGTAACATTGCTTTATTTTGTTGCATTGTTAGTAGCTTGCGGTACCAAAGGGGATTTGTATATTCCTGAGCAACGTTACCCGCAAAAAGAACAGAAAAATGAGCCAAGCGAAACATCCATTCCAACCGAACAAATAATAAAAGAATAATCTTGTGAAACATTTTGAATTAAAAAATGGTGAGTTACACGCCGAAGCTGTAACACTTAGTAACATTGCAAAGGCTCATGGCACACCCTGTTATGTTTACTCTAAAAAAGCACTAACAACAGCCTTTAATGATTTCCAAGCAGGCTTGGCAGGCACTGATCATTTAGTGTGTTTCGCCGTGAAAGCAAACCCTAATATTGCTGTATTA